>JAFYNO010000023.1 GCA_017549705.1 Bacteroidales bacterium
GTTGTTTTCGTTGGCACCTGTCCAGATGCCGCTGGCGTTGAGTGTGACATCGTCGAAAGTGGCAGTGCCCACGTTGATGATGACTTCCTCACCCGACACGCTGATGTTCATGTCGACGTATAGACCGTTGCTTGTGGCGCGAAGCACCAAGGTCTTGTCGGTAAATGCGCTGGCTGTGTTACGGCTCACCGTGAGGTATTCCTCGTCAGCGTCGATGGTTGCGGTGATTTCTTCAGGACAGCTATAAACCTCGATCTCAATAAACAAGTTGTTGTTATCCGGATCGTCGAATGCCTCTGTGATGTCGAAGGTGAAGCTCTGCGGATACTCCGTGAAGTTGATTGGCTCAATCTGGTTTGCAACAACAGGCGGCAGGTCTTCAGCGACACATTCTACCGAGAATGATGTCTGCACCGACTGTCCAGCGCTCTCGGCATTGAGGGTAATAGTTGCGGTTCCGCCAGTGCTCACGAGACGTGTCAGCGTCAATATTTTATTGCTTAAAGTTGCAGAAACGAGGTCTGCGTTGCTATTTGAAGCTATTGTTATCACAATGTTCTCATTCGGGTCATCAGGGTCGTTGAAGGTGTTGTTCAAATCAACGGTCTGACTTGCCGGATATGTTTCGAAAGTGATATTGCTGATAGGGTTGGCAACGACAGGCGGCAGGTTGGTGCCGGATGTGTACTCATCAGCGCCAGCACAAGGCTCGGTCGTTGAACGATCCTGACCATCGATATCTTTTGTGACATATAAAAGCGGATTTGCCACTGTGAGACCTTCAGCTGATGCGAGGTGAAGGTCGTTGGCGGCCACGAAGTCAGGCGTGCACATCGTTGAATGGCTGTCGTAGCCTGATGCAGCTGTCCAGTCAGCTAATGTGGCGCAGTCGGTGGTGGTGAACCTGCCGAGTGTCTCACCAGAATACTGGATGCGGTTGTAGTCACACACGCGGCTCTCAATATTTGTGTTGAAACGGAAGACGTAGCCGTTGGTTTCATTGATGAGTAGGTTGTTGTAGAAATTGAAGTTAGTACCGTTTTTCTGCACGAAGATGTTGATGTTTTCGCCAGTTCCTGTGCATTTCAGAGTGTTGTGCGCAAAATCGATATAATCATCTTGGTTATAATCAATTGCAAAAGCGTAGCTATTTGAGTTAGCTTGCAGATCAACGATATTGTTTCTGATGATGACGTGATTGTCTGCTGTTCCGACGAGCGGACGGATTCTGAATACTGTCGAATAAGCTGTCGTGCGGGTCACGTTCATGATATTATTCTCAATGAGGCCACCTTCATAGCACTGGAAAATGTCGATGGCGTTGTAGTCGGTTTTGTAGTCGTTTGCGTTGATGATGGTGTTGCCGCGGAGCACGATGCTGTTGTAGAATGTGAGGTAAATCGATTTAAACTGCTGGTTTTCAAAGGTGCAGTTCTCGATGAGGACGCCTTCGTTAAACAGGCTCATGTTCTTGCCTTGGAGGTAGAGAGCGACGCATCCGTTGATGAACTGGCAGCCGACGAACTGAGTGTCGTGGTCGACGATGCCGTCGCCGTTGTACATGTGGACGAGGTTTTTTTCGTTGTCCGATGAGTTGGAAGTCACCTCCAAGCCCACGAAGCGCACGTTCTCGAAACGTGTGTAGTCGCATTGTCCGTTGAATCTCAATAGCTGAGCCTTGGCTGTCGATGTCGTGGTGAGCGTCATGTTTTCGAATGTGACGTAGTCGGCACCGTTGAGTTTGACGGTGGCGTTGTCGGTGTAGCCGGCGTTGCTGGTGATGACGACCTGCTGGTTGCTGGTTCCCATGCCTCTGAAGATCACGCGGTTGGTCTCAGATGCGCCGTTAATCTCGTTGATTGTCACGTACTCTTCGTATGTCCCTGGAGCCACTTCAAAGATGACTTGTCCTGATACGCCAGCCGACAAAGCTGATGCCGCTGCACTGAACGAGGTGTAGTCAGGGTTAGATGAAGAGTTGCTGTTGATGGTGTAAGTGCCAGACATCTGTGCACTTACGATTGTCGCAATAAAGAGCGACAGTGCTAAAAAGAAACACTTTTTCATGATGTTTTAATTTAATTTTAATCCCGAAATAAATTTTACTATGTTGCCTGGCAAGGTCTTCTGACTCGTCCGATCCTGTCGCCTTCCCATCCAGATGAGTCGGACAGTGGCTTGATTGACAGGCGTTTATGGGGGACTTACAGCAGCGGGTACTGTCGCCGATTTTCACAGCGTTCCCTTTTCCAAAGCGGCTGCAAAGATACTAAATTTAGATAATAGATTAGAGAGAAAAGATAAAAGATAAAAGAAATTTTATTATTTTTGCCTCAAATATTATCCCATGAAAAAACGTCTTTGGCTCACGATCCCGCTGATTCTCATTTTGAGTGTCGTGATTTTATATATCTTTCCCGTTTCCGGAGATATGCCACTGTGGCTTTCAATAGTGCCGCCGCTTATCGCGATAGTGATGGCGCTGATGGTGAAAGAGGTGATATCGTCGCTGTTTTTCGGCGTGCTGAGCGGTGCTTTCATCATGGCGTTGTATGCCGGACAAGGTCCTGCTGAGGCGCTTGGCGGCGGACTGCTGCGCACGGTGGATCATTACGTCGTGGGTGCGCTGTTCGAATATGAGCATATTCAGATAATAGTGTTTACGTTGGTCATCGGTGGCATGGTGCGCCTCATCACTGCCAACGGAGGCATGCGTGGGGTGGTCAACTGGCTGTCACGACGCGCTAAAGGTGCGCGCTCAGGTCAGCTGATGACGTTCATCATGGACCTCTGCGTGTTTTTCGACGACTATTCCAACACCCTCGTGGTCGGCAATACCATGCGCCCAATAGCCGATAAACTCAAGATTTCGCGCGAGAAGCTGTCGTATATCGTCGACTCCACATCGGCGCCTATAGTGTCGATAGCCTTCGTCACCACATGGATCGGCGCCGAGCTGAGCTACATCCAGGAAGGCCTCGACGTCATCGGACACGACGCATCGGCGTATACGGTGTTTCTTCACTCGCTGGCATATAGCTTTTACCCGATTTTAACCCTCGGCTTCGTCTTGATGATAATATTCTCCGGTCGCGACTACGGCCCGATGCTGAGGGCTGAGCGGCAAGCAAGGGTGGCGACATCGAATGCTTCTAAAAATGCCGAGAATAAAACATCTGACGCTCATCTCATCGATGCTCTGATACCATTGCTGGTGCTGATTTTCGGCACAATTGTCGGACTTTTCGCGACAGGATATAAATCGGAAGTCTGGCATGATCAGAGTCTGGGCTTCATGTCGCGACTCTCAGCAATCATTGGCAATGCTAACTCTTTTGAGGCGTTACTGTGGTCGTCGCTGCTGTCGCTTTTGACTGCCATCGTGATGACACTTTGGCGTGGCACTTTGACGTTCCAGAAAATCATGGAGGAGATGATTGAAGGCCTAAAGACGATGTTCAATGCCGTTTTGATTCTCACCATGGCGTGGTCTATATCGTTGATAACAAAAGACATGCACACTGCTGAATTCGTGTCGCAGCTTTTAGTGCAATGGTCGTTGTCGCCGGTGTTAGTCCCGATGCTGACCTTCATCTTAGCCGCCTTGATAGGCTTCTCGACGGGCACCTCGTGGGGCACGATGGCGATACTCTATCCTTTGATTTTGCCAGCCTCGTGGATGCTTTGTATCAAAGAAGGAATGAGCGTCGCCGACACTATGCCGTTGTTCTACAATGTGGTGGCTTCGGTGCTTGCCGGCGCCGTCATGGGCGACCACTGCTCTCCGATATCCGACACCACCATCATGAGCTCGTTGGCTTCAGGTTGCGACCATCTACAGCACGTCAGCACTCAGATGCCGTACGCCCTCACTGTTGGCGCCGTCGCCGTATTTATTGGCGTACTGCCAACCTCACTCGGACTACCGTCGTGGGCGGCATTCGTTTTAGGATTAATCGTTTTGGCAATCATTATACGATTCGTCGGAAAGAAGGTGTAGTTTTTTATCATAAAATTTTTCAAAATATCTTGACAAGTGAAAAATTATTTGTAATTTTGCAAAGTCTCGTTATAACGATAGTTTTATGAAAAAAATAACATTATATCACGGTTCGACAAAGGTCATAGAGAAGCCTTCATTTGGAGAGGGTAATCCTAAAAATGACTATGGGCTGGGTTTTTATTGTACTGAAAATCAAGAGCTTGCGATGGAATGGGCGAGTACCGAAAGAAATGATGGTTTTGCAAATCATTATGAAATAGACTTGGGTAAATTGAATATTCTTTACCTTAACAAAAAGCCATATCATATTTTAAATTGGCTTGCTATTTTGTTGAAAAACAGAACTTTTGTGCTTGCACAGGGTTTGCCTGCCGATGCAAGGGACTATCTATTAAAGAATTTTTTGCCTGAATATGAAAATTATGATGTGATAACCGGCTATCGTGCTGATGATTCTTATTTTTCGTTTGCCAATGCGTTTTTGAACAACACGATTTCGTTGGAACAGTTGCGTCATGCCATGTATTTGGGTAAACTGGGTGAGCAGATAGTGCTGAAAAGTAAAAAAGCCTTTAAAGCTTTGAATTATATTGAAAGTATTCGTGTCGATAGCAATCTGTATTACCCGAAACGTCAAGCTCGCGACAGTAAAGCGAGGGAGGATTTTCAAAACGTGAAGTCGCTTCCAGCATCAGCTGATGCGGTGTTTGTGATTGATATTTTAAGACAAAAATGGACTAACGATGATACACGCCTATAACCATTATTACCTCGAAGACGCCATGAATAATCTTGGCAATATGCTTGATTATGCAGTAAATGCTGCTGGTTTGGATATTGCTGTCTTTTATGAAATGTTTCTTGCGAGTGGCGTTGCATCGCAAATTGAAGTCGGAAATCCACGATATGTGTCTGGCCTTTCTGGAATAGAACTATGTCATGTGGTCTTAGAGAAATCGTCTGATATTGATATCAAAGATGTTGTTTATCAGCCGTTCGAGCGTACTAAAGAATTTTGGGCAGGGTGGTCGTTGGCTTACTATCAATGGTATACCGCGAAATCATTTTTATACATTCAGCGTAACGGATTAGATATCAAATGTTTAATAAGTCTCTATAATACTTTGCATGAAGCTGATCTGTCGAAACTTGTTGATACGGCAAATTCAATAATTGAGAGGCATATTGCTGAAAGTCCAAGTATTTTAAAGACATTACGAAAACAAATCCATCTTACTCAAAGTAAACTTGCTGAGCTGTCAGGGGTGTCGCTTCGCATGATTCAGGCATACGAGCAAGGCGATCAGGATATCAGAAAAGCCGAGGCACAAACGGTGATAGCGCTGGCAAGGGCTCTTGGATGCGATGTGGAGATGATATTAGGATAATCGTTTCGTGGTTTTGAAAAACGTTAACGGCTTGCTGCTCAGTGGAGTTCTGAACGGCAAGCCGTTAGTTATGTTTATTTTAGATTATATATTTACTTATTCGTATATGAGCTCCAACTTGCAAGCATTTAATATTTGATGCGTAGTGGAACTATATTGTCCTTGAGCTACCCATGCAAGGAAATAGATGTTGTTAATATCAACATCCACTCCGTTTGGATTGCCAATGACTTCTGGAATCTGATATTCGTAAGTCTTTGTAATCAAAGTACCTGTTGTTGTTGGAGAAATTGCATCGCCCCAGGCATTGTCGGTGATGACGTCACGAAGGATGTGCAGGTGGACATACTCTCCATTAAGCCATTGTGTCGGATTGTAGTTTCCATAGTCTGCCTGTGAGCCGAGGATACTGTCCTGAAGCATCGCAACTGTCAAGAAATTCTGATTGGCAGAGCTGTTATCGGTGTAATAAACCTTTACTGTTATATTTGCAGTTCTTCTGTTAGGATTGACTTTTGCAATACCAGCAATATTACACTCTGCTGCCTGACTGAGTTGTGTAGTGCATTCTGATGACCACTGACCACGGTCGATAGCCGCAGATGTTGTTCTGTTGACTACTCCAGATGGATAACCGCTAATGCTGAAACCATTGTGGATGCTGGTGCCGTCGGTTGTATTCATGTTAGGGTACGACGTCGAGGCATAACCGCCTGCATGAAGGTTGATACCCCAAACTCTACCAGGGTTGTTAGCCATGATCTGGTTAACTAAACGATGTCCGTCAGTACAGTAACCACAGTCGCGACCTGTAAACTCTTCAATAATAACGTTTCTCTTTGAAGGTTCTGTAGATACAGATACTGTTCCTGATTCGGTATCAAAACTAACCTCTGTGCCGTAACTGGTACCTTTTTCGTTGATAGCATATGCTCTCACATAATATGTGGTGCCCATCTCGAGTCCGGATAATGTTGAGGAGTATTCGCCGGTTCCCATGCCGTTGGTGGTGTAGGTGTCATAGATGGTTGGGTTGCGGTGTGTGCTCCAGCAGACGCCTCTCGCCGTTACCATATGTCCGCCGTCGCTGGTGATCTCACCTCCGCATTCAGCCGATGTGGATCCTATGCTTGTCACCTGTTTTGTGACAACGGTAGGCAGCGTGATTTGGCTGGCATCAAGATAGAAACTTCTTACATCAGAGGTGATAGTGTTTATGCCATTGCTGTATTCGTATTTGTAATAATAGTTTTTATTTGTCTGCAAATCAACGAAGTTGGCGATGAAAACGCTGTCTTTCACCTCAGCTTGCGCCACAATCGAATAGCCGAAATAGTTACTCTGACTCAAGGTGACGTTGACATATCGCAGACTTGAAGGATAGGTGTAGTCGACCTTAATCTCTGCCGAGGTTTGTGAATATGCGACGTTCTCATGGTCCAGAGTGAGTTCATAAACCTTCAGTTCAGGAGCTTTTTTGCATGTTATCAGAAACAGTGCTGATAAAGCCAATAATATAAATGTTGTCTTTTTCATGATACTCAATTTTAATAACCCATACCAATACCTAATTTAGCCTCGAAAATCTTGAAATTAGTGGTCACCATGTCGAGCGACACGATGAGTTTGCCTAATTTGTACTGTGCACCTACAACAGCCTCGACACCTGTGGCGCTGATATCGGTGTTCTTCACATATTTGCCGTCTGTCATCTCGTAGGCGGTGTTTCTCATGCCGTAACCTGCGCCGACTCTCAATGCGAGCTCGTCGACGAGCTTAAACATCACACCGCCGGTGATTGATAATGATGAATAGACTTCTTTGCCTGTGTAGAAAGGATATACGCCATCTACGAGGAAGTCGTTGCCGCATTCGTAATCGGTTGACAATGCCTTGAAGTTAAAGTTGCTCAGAGCGCTCACAAACCATCCCATCTTCTTCATGCTGCCGAGGGTGAGACCGTAGGCGAGCTTGCCGTAGCTGTTATATGAGACGTTGAGTGTCAGGAAGCTGTAGCTGTCGGTGGCCTGTATCACCTGTACGACTTCAGTCTGCGTCTGAGCGTTGGCAAGGTTTTGCGCGTTCTGCTCGGTCTTGGCTGCCACCTCGTTAGTGGCGCTCTCAAGCTTGTCGAGACGCTCCATGAGACTGTTGACTTTCTGCTCGTCGATGTCAGATTTCGAATTGTTTACAAGAACCATCTCGTAGCCTTTCTTGCCTTTCATATCGAATGGGAAATAAAACTCTGTAGAGCTCAGGTCAGGATGAGAGATCTTGAGATAGGTGGCGTAGTAGCTGATAAACAGCCACACCTCGCCGTCACGATATTCCATCTCGAAGAAGGTGCGGGCATCGCCTTGGAATTTCAACTCGCGACGTTGTTTGTCGTTGATGTTTTCGGTTTTCACCTTCAAAACAGCATACGGCTGGTCGTTGTCGTCGGTCTGCTTGTCCATGTCGATGTTCACGAACCCGGGCACTTCTTTAAATGAACCTGGTTTCACCTCAAGTTGTGCGAAGGCTGTGTATGCCCAGCCGGCAAAAACCATCAGCAATAGTAATAGTCTCTTCATAATTATAGTATTAGTTAATAATCGAATTTTGGTGCAAATATATAAATATTTTCGTTAATTTCAAAACAATAATAAAATTTATCAATTATACGGCTCCACGTGTACTCCGACGTGGGTTTCTTTGCCGTATTTGCTTCTTAGGAGATTCTCGATTTCTGTTGCCTTGTCGTGGGCTTCGCGCAGGGTGATGTCGCCATCCATTTTGATGTGAAGCTCGATGGCGTAGTGGTTTCCGATGCGCCGTGTCTTGAGGTTATGCGGGTTGCCGACATTCTCGACCTCCGACACCATCTGAAGTATTTCCTGTTCCACGCTCTCTGGCAGAGCTTTGTCGGTGAGGTCGCCGACGCCGTCTCTCAGCAGCTCGAATGCCACCTTGCCGATGAAGATACCAACAACAACAGAGGCTATCGGGTCGAGGATGACCCATTTATGTCCGAGGAAGATAGCGCCTCCGATGCCTATCAAGGTGCCTATTGACGACAGCGCGTCGCTGCGGTGATGCCATGCGTTGGCTTCCAAAGCCTGCGACTGCAGCTTGCGGGCTTTGATGATGGAATAACGGTAGACGGCTTCTTTCAGCAAAATCGAAGCCACGGCAGCCCACAATGCTAGCATGCCTGGCGCCTCAAGCGTCTGACCTTCGAAGAAGTCATCAATCTTCACCACGCCGTCGCTGATGATGCCGAGCGCCACCAAGACGAGCACCAACCCGATGATTGTCAACGCTAAAGTCTCAAACTTACCATGACCGTACTCATGCGATTTGTCCTGCGGCTTGCCGCTTATCTTAACAAATATCAAGACGATGATGTCGGTGAGGAAATCCGACAAGGAGTGCACTGCGTCGGCTACCATGGCCGAGCTGTGGCCTAGCACGCCAGCCACGAACTTCAGCACTAGCAACAGCACGTTGACCGCACTGCCGACGATGGTGACTTTGTAAATCTCTTTTGTTCTTTCCATTTAAAATAAATATTAACGATAACGTTGTTCTAATTCAGCACGATAGTTCTCGGTGATGCCTTTGGCGATGTCCACCGCCGAGCCGTTAGGCGAGGCGGTGAAGGTGTGCAGCCGCTCGCGCCACCACTGTCCTTCATATTTGCAGATGCGGTTGTGATAAGCGACCTCGTCGAAGTCCTTACCCCCAGCGATGGCGGCGTCCATGTCTTTGAAGAACTCCTTCCAGCGGTAGGCATAGTAGGTCTCAGTGAGTCCAGCCCAGGCGCGGCTGGCGTATTCGTTCAACAAAGCGTCTTCCTCGCCCCAGGTGGTGATGATGTTACGAGCGTTGCTCTCGAAATAATCTTTTTCTTCGTCAGTGTTTCCTATCGCTCGCGCATCTTTTATCCATTTCCCGACAAGGAAAGCAGGCTCGGTGGCAAGGATAGCTTCGGTGTCGTCAAGGATAGAAACCATA
>JAFYNO010000024.1 GCA_017549705.1 Bacteroidales bacterium
AAGACAGAAGGTGAACTCCGCAGCGAGATTCAGATCAACATCAAACGTTTGATGGATATCGGTTGCTACAGAGGAATCCGTCACCGTCTCGGATTACCATTGCGTGGTCAGAGCACAAAGAACAACGCTCGTACACGTAAAGGTCGTAAGAAGACCGTTGCTAACAAGAAGAAAGCCACTAAGTAATTAGTGGTTGGATCATAATTAATACCATTAAAAAGTAAAAGTCAAAAAATGGCAAAAAACACAAAATCTGTTAAGAAACGTGTTGTGAAGATTGAGGCTACCGGTAAGGCATTTATCAAAGCTTCTTTCAATAACATCATCATTTCATTAGCAAACAATGAAGGACAGGTCATTTCTTGGGCATCAGCCGGAAAGATGGGCTTCAAGGGTTCAAAGAAGAACACTCCTTATGCAGCTCAGATGGCAGCAGAAGAATGCTCAAAGACAGCATATGACTTGGGATTACGTAAAGTGAAAGTTTATGTCAAGGGACCAGGCGCAGGCCGTGAATCAGCTATCCGCGCTATCCACTCATCAGGCGTAGAGGTGACAGAAATCATCGACGTCACTCCAATACCGCACAACGGTTGCCGTCCGCCAAAACGCAGAAGAGTGTAATTGTTTAACATTTTAAAAAGAAAAAGTTATGGCAAGATATACAGGTCCTAAGACAAAGATCGCCCGTAAGTTTGGTGAACCAATCTACGGCTCAGACAAGTATTACGAAAAGAGAAATTTCCCTCCAGGACAACACGGTGCTGCAAAGAAACGTAAAAAAGTTTCTGAGTACGGTATCCAGTTGCAGGAGAAGCAGAAGGCAAAATACACCTATGGTATCCTCGAGCGCCAGTTCCGTAACACATTCGAGAAGGCTTCGAAGAAGAAGGGTATCACCGGTGAAATCCTCCTCCAGCTCATCGAATCACGTTTGGACAACACAGTGTACCGTCTCGGTATCGCTCCTACACGTGACGCTGCCCGCCAGCTCGTCAGCCACCGTCACATCACAGTGAACGGCAAAGTGATGAACATCCCTTCAGCAATGCTGAAACCAGGCGATATCGTAGCAGTTCGCGAGAAATCAAAGAGCTTGGAAGTTATTACAAACGCAGTGGAAGGCCATTCAAACAGCTTCCCATGGTTAGAATGGGATTCAGCAACCCTCACAGGAAAGTTCATGAGCTATCCTAACCGCGAGGATATTCCTGAAACCATCAATGAACAACTGATCGTTGAGTTGTATTCTAAATAATCGAATATAAACTGATATTATGGCAATATTAGCATTTCAAAGACCTGATAAGGTCGTCATGGTAGAATCGACAGACAAACACGGTGTCTTCGAATTTCGCCCACTCGAACCTGGTTACGGTATGACCATCGGTAACGCCTTGAGAAGAGTTCTCCTCTCATCGCTCGAAGGTTTCGCCATCACTTCAATCCGCATTGAAGGCGTGGAACACGAAATGGCTCCAATTCCTGGTGTCATTGAAGACCTTACCGATATCGTGCTCAAGTTCAAACAGGTTCGTTTCAAACAACAGATTCCGGGTGAGACATTCGAGAAAGTCACTGTCGTCATCGGCGGACAAGAAGAATTCGTCGCCGGCGACATCAACAAGTTCTTGTCAGTGTTCCAAGTGCTGAACCCAGAACTCGTGATCTGCCACATGGACCCATCGGTGAAGCTGACCATCGACATGACTATCGCCAAAGGTAGAGGTTATGTCAACGCCGACGAGAACAAGGTTCTCAACGCTCCGGTCAACACCATCGCTATCGATTCAATCCATACACCTATCAGAAACGTCAGCTTCAAGGTTGATAACTACCGTGTCGAACAGAAGACCGACTACGAGAAGCTCATCCTTGACATCGAAACAGATGGCTCAATCAATCCGAAAGATGCAATGACGGAAGCTGCTAAGATCCTCATCTATCACTTCATGCTGTTCTCAGACGAACGCATCACCATGATGGATGAACAGAAGACAGTGTCGGAAGACTTTGACGAAGGCTCACTGCACATTCGCCAGCTTCTGAAGACTAAACTTGTCGACATGGATCTTTCAGTTCGCGCTCTGAACTGCCTCAAAGCAGCCGAAGTTGAGACAATCGGTGAACTCGTCGCCCTTAACAAAGCCGACCTGCTTAAGTTCCGTAACTTCGGTAAGAAGTCACTCACCGAGCTTGAAGAATTGGTCAGAAGCAAGGGTCTCGAATTTGGAATGAATATCAGTAAATATAAATTAGATAAGGAATAATTAGAGATGAGACACAATAAGAAAATCAATCATTTAGGAAGAAAAGCCGCTCACCGTGACTCGATGCTCGCCAACATGGCATCATCATTGATTCTTGAGAAACGCATCATCACAACAACGGCTAAGGCTAAGGCTTTGCGCCTCTACGTCGAACCGATGATCACCCGTTCCAAAGACGACTCAACCAATTCACGTCGTGTTGTTTTCGCACAGTTGCAGAACAAATACGCTGTTACAGAGTTGTTCCGTGAGGTGAGCCAGAAGGTCGCTAACCGTCCAGGTGGCTATACACGTATCATTAAGCTCGGTCTCCGCGCAGGTGACAGTGCTGACATGTGCATGATGGAACTCGTTGACTACAACGACGTTTACACCAACGGCAAGAAAGCTGCTAAAGCAACCAAGACAACACGTCGTGGTGGTAAGAAAAAAGCAGAAGCTCCAGTAGCAGAAGAAGCTCCAGCAGCAGAAGAAGCTAAAGCTGAATAGTCTTTAGTCGCTAGACTTTAGACCTTAGATTTGAAGAGACGCCATATGATGGCGTCTCTTTTTTTTATTCTCCGTGTACAAAATTTTATTCTGCGTGTACAGAATTTTATTCTCCGTGTAAATCGTTTTATTCTCCGTGTATTTGTTAAAAAAATACTTGACACGTAAATTAATTGTAGTACTTTTGCCGCCGTTTTAGACAGGATTTGAGTTCTAAAATAACTTTTATTACACTATTATATATCACCTTTTTTATTATTTCATCATTTTTACTTTTTTTTATTACTTGTTTAATCGTAAAACGATTTACTAATTAAATTTGATTGAAATGAAAAAGTTTTCAAAACAGACAAAAGCCTTCGTTATTGCTGCGGCAATGGTAGTAATGCTGCTGTTGCCAACAACATCTAACGCACAAACCAAAATGGATGGATTCTTTAACTCATCAGATATGTCAGACTTCGTCGACCGTACCTCATGGGAATTTGTGGTGATAAACCAACAATTCGGCAATCAAGAGCCTCTCGGCAGTGGATTGATAATCATGACAGTAGCAGGCGCCAGCTATGTTGCTCTCAGAAGAAAAAAGGAGGACTGATTATGAAAAAGCTTACTATTATATTAATGGTGTTGTCAGTTTTTATGACAATGACACAATGCAAAAAAGATTTACAAGTCCACTCAGGAATCGCCGATGATGTCATTTTTATTCATGTTGATGTAAACAATGGCTCAAAAGTCAATGTAAATACCACAACTGGTAACGTGGGTTTTGAAGAAAACGACGTCCTTCATGTAGTAAACAACGGAAAATATGTTGGTTACTTAAGACACAATGGAACAGCCTTTGAAGGCACTATCTCAGGTGCTGTAAAAGATACGCCATTGTATTTTTATTTCCTTGGAAATCAGGAGGTTGACAGACTTTCAATTGGCGCGACATATTGCTCTGTATCGATAGAAGATCAGAGTAAAAATCTCCCAGTTATCTCTTTCGGCCGTGCAAATCAGGTGTTTTTAGGAGAAGGCTCATATTCAGTGTTCCTTTATAATAAATGTGCTTTGGTTAAGTTCAACGTTATTGCTGATTGTGATAAATCAGTGAGCCTCATTGGAATGAACAATAATGTTTGTATCGATTTCGGTGATAATAGTTTCATATATAATAAGAGTGGTGAAGGTATCATTAATTTACCGGCAGGTTCTGGAGAGAAATGGGCTATAGTATTTCCACAAAGTGAGTTGTCAGAAGGCGAATCTGGATCGCTTTTCTCGGAAGACGAGAAACTTGTTGGAGTTCGTCCGGCTATTCCAGCTATCGAAGCTAACGACTTTGTTGAAGACGCAATAGATCTTGTGCTTCACAAAAATACTATTAACGATGGTACATTCACAGCTAGCAGAGCAAAGAAAGTGACCTTCTCACCAGGTAATTTACAATATGTTCACGATGGTTCGAAATGCTCATGGCAATTTGCTAAGAAACAGTATGACATTGTTGGTATGGGGCAGAATGGTACAGCTAGTCAGGATGTGAGCAGAGATTTATATGGATGGGGAACAGGTGATAATCCATGTAACGTTTCTACAAGTGATAGCGATTACAGCACATTCGTCGATTGGGGCGCAGTAATGGGCCAAAAAGATGGCAAAGAGTCATGGCGTACCCTTACCGGAACAGAATGGGATTATATAGTTTACCGTCGTAAGGCTTCAACAGTGAATGGAATTGAAAATGCAAGATATACAAAAGCAGTGGTTAATGGTGTCAATGGAATGATACTTTTCCCTGATGTTTATGTTCATCCTACAGATGTAAAATTGCCAGAGGCTATCAACTACACAACAAGTAACCAGTCGTGGGATGCTAATGTTTATTCTGAGAAAGACTGGGAACTGATGGAAAAAGCTGGTGCGATGTTTTTGCCAGCAGCAGGAAGTCGCATAGGAACATCGGTTGAAAATGTCGGTGAGGTTGGTCGTTATTGGTCAAGTTATACAGAAGATGACTCACATGCATTTAATTTGTTCTTCACAGACTATCGCCCATATCCTACAGATAAGGTCCGTCGTAGCGAAGGTTTTTCTGTGAGATTAGTGCATGAATAGAAAAATTTTGTATCTTTGCAACTTGAACTAATTTTAAAAGGTAAAAAAAAATGAGTAGAATAGAAAAGATTCATGCCCGCCAGATATTGGATTCCCGCGGCAATCCTACAGTTGAAGTTGATGTTATCACAGAAGACGGTATTCTCGGAAGAGCTGCTGTGCCATCAGGTGCTTCAACAGGTGTTCACGAGGCTGTTGAGCTTCGCGACGGCGACAAGACCAAATTCATGGGCAAGAGCGTTTACAAGGCTGTTGACCACGTCAACAACGAACTCGCTAAAGCCATTGAAGGCTATGAGGTTACTGACCAGAACGCCATCGACGCCAAGATGATTGAGCTCGACGGCACAAAGAATAAAGGCAACTTCGGAGCTAACGCCATCCTCGGTGTATCATTAGCTTGCGCTAAAGCAGGTGCTATCTACACCGATCAGCCATTGTACCGTTACATCGGTGGTGTTAGCGCAAACACATTGCCAATCCCAATGATGAACATCCTCAACGGAGGCTCACATGCAGATAATAGCGTTGATTTCCAGGAGTTCATGATTATGCCAGTAGGCGCTAAGTCATTCCATCAGGCTATCCAGATGGGCTCAGAGATCTTCCACAACCTGAAGAACGTGTTGAAAGCTGCCGGCTATTCGACAAATGTCGGCGACGAAGGCGGTTTTGCACCAAACCTCAAGTCAAATGACGAAGGTATCGAGGTGATTTTGAAAGCTATCGAAAAAGCTGGCTATCGTCCAGGCGAAGATGTGTTCATCGCTCTCGACGCAGCTTCATCAGAATATTATTTGCCAGAAGAGAAGGTTTATCACCTGCACAAATCGACAGGTGAGAAGCTCAATGCTAAGGAAATGGTTGAATTCTGGAACAACTGGGTTAAGAAATATCCTATCATCTCTATCGAAGACGGTATGGCCGAAGATGACTGGGATGGTTGGAAACTCATGACCGACACCATGGGCAGCAAGATTCAGCTCGTTGGCGACGACCTCTTCGTGACCAACGTGGAGCGCCTCAAGATGGGTATTGATAGAAAAGTTGCTAACTCAATCTTGGTGAAAGTCAATCAGATAGGTTCATTGACAGAGACTATCGCTGCTGTCAACCTGGCTTATCGCAACCAGTACACCGCTGTCATGAGCCATCGCTCAGGCGAGACTGAAGACACCACAATCGCTGACCTCGCAGTTGCATTGAACACAGGCGAGATCAAGACTGGTTCTGCATCACGTACCGACCGTATCTGCAAGTACAACCAACTCATGAGAATTGAGGAAGAACTTGGCGATATGGCATACTATCCAGGAAAGAATCACAAATTCACGAAATAACTGTCTTCGAAGTTAACGAAGTACAATTGTTTTTGAGCACGAGTCACTGCAGTGTAAAACCAGCGTAAATCGCTGATCTGCAGTGATTCGTCTTCTTTTATATAAGGTGCGTCGATGAACACGCACGGCCACTGTCCGCCTTGCGTCTTATGGCAGGTGAGGGCATATCCGAATTTGACTTGTAATGCGTTGAAATAAGGATTTTGGCGCATTGCTTTGTATCTGTCGCGTTTGTTCGGGATGTCCATGTAATCATCTTCGATGGCTTTGTACAATCTGTCGGATTCTTCTTGAGTGAGGGCAGGGGAGTCGCTAGTCAAGGTCTCAAGCAGAATCTTCACCGAGAGGTTTGGCGCATCTGGATAATCAATAAGTTGAATTTCAACATCAGCAAAATGGAAGCCGTACATCTCCTCGGTGTTGTTGATGCGCATCAGCTCAATCATGTCGCCGTTGGCGATGAAACTTACCTTTTGATCTTCGTCGGTCCAGAAATAGTTGTTTTTTACCACCATGAGCTTGTCGCCAGTCGATATCTCGCCTTCTTCTTGTAGGATACGGGCTCTGATAGCTTGGTTGTACATATTAGCGCGTTTGTTGCTTTTACAAATGATGACAGCGTCATTGGTGTTTTTGCCGTTGAAATTCTGCCACAATAATTCTTCAAACTCTTGAGGTTCAATGCGATGGATGTCGGTGAAACCGTTGATATTAAATAAAGGCATTAATGGCGTTAAAGACGTTAACGCCATTAATGCCTTTCTCAATTCCGTTGCATTCCACAAAATCCCTGATTCCTCTTCCTGTCGCATCACTTCTGTCAATTCGTACGATGCTACTGTGAGGTTGAAGCTGTTTTTCAGCACGTTGATATCATTCGCAGGACTGTTTTCCAAGCCTACAGGAGGCAGCTGTGCGTTGTCGCCGATAAGGAGCAGTCGGCAGTTCTCGCCGCTGAACACATAACCGATTAAGTCGTCGAGCAAAGAGCGTCCGTTGGTGAAGTCGTCAGGAATCATAGAACACTCGTCGACGATGAAAACGGTGTTCTTTGATTTGTTTTCTGCACGAGTCATCCTGAATGATCCGTCGGCATATTGTTGGAAACGATATATTTTCCTATGTATTGTAGATGCTGTCTTCTCGGTGTAGCTGCTCAGTACCTTCGCGGCTCGTCCTGTCGGAGCCATCAGTTGGTATCGCATGCCAATTTGAGGTAGCGTCTTCACCAAGGTTGTTACCAAGGTAGTCTTACCTGTGCCGGCATATCCCTGTAAAAGATAAGCCGGATTGGGCTTTTGTGATAATAAAAAAGCTGAGAGATGGTATAAAACCGTCTTTTGTCCATCGGTCGGAATATATCCGAAAGATTTTATTAAGATATTGTACAGTTCTTGTCTTGTCATGTTAAAATGGATATCCTATACCAAAATTCCAAACCACATCTTTCCATTGTAACTTGTTGATTCTTAACCTACTATCTTCTGGGTAAGCTGGGTCTACCAACGGCACAGCCATATCGAGACGGATGAGGAAGAATGAGAAATCGAAGCGTATTCCGAAGCCGGCATCTAAAGCCAGCTGTTTGTAGAATTTGTCAAATTTAAACTGACCGCCAGGAAATGACTCGTTGTTTGTCAGTGTCCAGATGTTACCAACATCTGAAAATAGAGCGCCTTTCAGCACACCATAGAGCGGAAATCTATACTCAATGTTTGATTCAAGCTGGACGTCACCAATGTGTTCCATGTCATAGCCGGATTCGTTGATAAACTCACCAGGACCGAGACCGCGGAACTGCCAGCCGCGCATACCATTACTACCACCAGCGTAGAATGACTTTTCAAATGGGATATCGTTGGAGTTTCCGTAAGCTATACCCTGACCATAGAAGAATCGCAGCGCTAAAACGTTACGATTTCTGAAATAATGGTAGAACCTAAAATCAAACTGATATTTGATGTATTGTGCATAGCGTATCCCTATGATTTCGTGATAGTTATCATTTTTGGTGATGAGCGGCGTGTTGTTAAATAATGACAACAGGTTACCAGATGTCTCAATATCGAACTTGAGGTAAAAGAAGTCGTTGCTTTTCTTGACATTCTGATTGTTGAAAATTAACGCGTAATTCAGACCGAAAATCAAGTGGTCGGTGTACTGATCTTTGATACGTTGATTAGTCTCGAGATCTAAAAGGAAAGCAAAGATTTTTGATGGTAACACCTTGACGGTGTTTAAGTTAATAGGGGTGAGGAAGTGCTCGAGAGTGTTCGTCGATCGCCAGTTGTAACCGAATGACGCTGTCATAATATATCTGTCGTAGAGCGGCCTTATTTGCATGTTATAACCTGTCGACAGCATTGTCTTAGGCTGATATTCGCTCACGAAACGATGTAATGACACTGGACTTAAGAATCGAGGGAACATGATGCTTGCCTCTGCGCCGAATTCTTTAGTGTTAAACAATCCCTCGTCGATAATATAATTCTCCACTCTTTGAGCTTGGAAACCGCCTCTCAAAGTGATTCTCAAGACTTCGGAACCCCTGAAAATATTGTTGTTTCGGTAAGATACGCTTCCTAAAGCGCCCAGATCACCACCGGAATTAGTGCCTTCGAGCTGAATATTGTAATGGTGAATCTTTGATTTTTGCAGTGTCACTGTGCAGTTCATCAGTTTTACGGAGTCATTTCCGCTGGCAACGGTATCGAAACTTATGTTGCTGAGGCTGTACAGCTTCAAACTGCCGAGTGCCCTGTATGTCTGGCTCACTTTTTTCTGACTGAAATCATCGCCTTCATGAATCTGTATGACCTGGTTGAAAGTCTTGAAATTGACTTTAGGATTTTTGCCGTAGATGAAATGGAATTGACGGTCAGGTTCTTTTCGTCTTAAAGAAAAAGTGAACGGCACCGTGTCGTTTGTGATGGTATTCGCAGTTTTTACATCATAATCTGGATAGACGAAGACCTTGTTAATCTTGTATTTATAATGCTTTTGCCCATCAATACGAAGTGTTACATCAGCTTTTTTCTGCATCAGGTTGGTATCGACTTCGTATACGATATTTTCTTTTGTGAAAAAGTAATACCCATTGTCGCGAAGATGCGTCATGATGAGGTCGCGTTCTTTGTCCATCACGAATACATCATAGTTGTCGCCCGATTTTACAAGCATATCATTATCAATGCCTTGCACCTCTTTGGCGATGGCGCTGTCGTATATTTTACGATTGACATCCCTTATGGTATAAGGTTTTTTCGGCTTGATGCGATAAACGACCTTGGCGCGCTTGTTTTTGTCGTTTTTAGTAGCTACGACTTTTGATTTAAAAAATCCTGTGTTATTAAGATAGTTTTCTATCTGACGTTTTGAGTCGGCGGTTAACATACTGTTGTAATAAACAGGTTCTACGCCGAAATTTTTATTGACCCATCTGTAAAAACCACGGTCTGTCTTATCTATGGTTTTGTAATATACCCAAACGCGTGGCAACCATCCGAACAAATTCTTATTTGGTTTCTGTACGATTCGGCTTGATACTTCGGATTTTGAGAAAGAGTATTTGGGAGATTCGTTAACTACCTCATATTTAGTCAATATTGTCTTGCCTTCAGGCACATATTTCCTGACGGCGCAGCCCGATAATCCTAAGATTACGAGCGAAAACAATATTGATTTGATATATCTCATATAACTTCCGCTACTGTGAAATTACTTCCTCCAATAAACACAACATCATCGAAACTTGCGTTATTCAGCGCTGAATTATACGCTTGTTGTACCGATTCATAGACATTGCCACGTAATCCAGCCTCTAATGCTTTCTCTGCCAATATGTTAGCATCTAAACCACGAGGTATGTCGGCTTTGCAGAAATAATACTCAGCATAATGTGGTAAAAGATGCAAAATACCATCGATATCTTTGTCGTTAACACAGCCTAATACAAAATGTAACTTCCTGAAAGTCATATCGCTAAGCTGCATCACTATCTCTTTCACACCGCCGACGTTGTGTCCGGTGTCTGCTATCACTAATGGCTGACGGCCTAAAACCTGCCATCTGCCCATCAGATTGGTGTTTTTCACCACAAACTCAAGTCCGTTAATGATATCTTTTTTGTCGATATTAAACTTTTCTTTAAGAATATCTATGGCACAAATTACTGTCGCCAGGTTCTTTTTCTGATAGTAGCCTAAAAGTGGATATTCTACTGCTTCGATATACAACTCGTTATTCTTCCAGATGTCAAACTTTTGATAATCAAGCGATTCCACATGGATTTTATCGCAGTCGACGATTTGGTCGGCGAAGAAAATCGGAGCGTTACATTCCTTGGCTTTGTTGATGAACACGTCTTTTGTCTCGGTTTGTGTCTCGCCAATAACCACAGGGGTGTTGGGCTTGATGATGCCGGCTTTCTCGAAGGCTATCTCAGCCAATGTATTGCCGAGCATATGCACGTGATCCAAGGAAATGTTAGTGATTACGCTGAGTTCTGGTTTGATGACGTTTGTGGAATCCAGTCTGCCGCCAAGACCTACCTCGATGATCGCGATGTCGACATTTTGTTTTGCGAAATAGTCGAATGCCATGCCTGTTGCCATCTCGAAGAACGACAGTTCCATCTCCTCAAACTTCTCTTTGTTGTTACCTATGAAGTCGATAACGCTCTGTTCATCAATCATTTGGCCGTTGACGCGTATTCTTTCGCGGTAGTCGAGCAGGTGAGGGGAGGTGTATAAGCCGGTTTTGTATCCACATTCCTGGAATATGGATGCCAAAGTATGTGACACGGTGCCTTTGCCGTTGGTGCCGGCTACGTGCACGGTCTTAAATCTATTCTGTGGATTGCCAAGAAAATCAAGTAGTTCCACGATGTTGCCAAGGTCAGGTTTGTAAGCCTTCGCACCAATCTTTTGATACATCGGGAACTTGTTAAACATCCAGTTTGTCGTCTCAGCGTAGTTCATTCTCTTATGATAAATTTATAAGTTATCGTTCCTCTTTGTAATTCTGCTGCATTTTTATCGGGTGCAAACACTGATGAACGTGCAGCTTGTAGCGCTGTCTCGCGCATTTTTGTGTTGGTGATATTAGTGCCTTTGCCAATCTGAGCATTAGTCACGCGTCCGTCTCTGTCTACCCAAATATCGACCACTATTGTGCCTACATCATTGAAGTCGGAGCTTGGACGGGGCAAGCTTTTTGCGTTACGTCCGCCAAGGTCGTATGAGGGGCCACCTCCTGCACCGCCTTGTCCTTCGTAATTTGCAATATCTTGACCGCCGTTAGGGTTACCTTGATCGCCGGGAGTCTCAGTGTTTCCTTCTGATGCTGGCTCTTCCACTGGTTTGTTCACTGGCTTGAACAGCGCTCTCTCGTTGACTTTAGGTTCTTCTTTAGGCTTAGGCTCTTCTAGGGCGGGAGCTTCTTCGGTATCCTGTGTCACAGTCTCTTCTTTCACCGGCTCTGGCTTTGGTTTTGGTGCTTCCACCACCTTAGTCGGTTTGGGCTGTTGTTGCACTCCCATGCCTTCGTTGTACATGCCGAGATTCACCTCAACGCCAGCTTCACCTGGCAATGGCAGTGGTGTTGTCAGCGCGAGGATGAACAAAATCACGACGACAACGGCATGCACCGCAACGGTGACGCCTATCGCAATCGTCTTATTTTTGTTTTCTCTTGTCATTTTTTCGCTGATGTTGCCAACAAAACCTTATGGTTTTGATGTGTCTCGTTGTTGATGTTATTCACTGCGTCAATCACATTGACGACGTATTGAACTGGCACGTTCTTGTCGGAACGCACCACTACTGTGCCTTCGGCGGTATTTCCAAGTGCTAGTAAAATCTCTGGTTGCAGCTGATTCTCATCCACTTGGCGTTCTCCGACAAAATAATCGTTCTTCTCGTTGATATAGACGGTGACAGTCTGCTTTGCCATGGTGCGGCTGCTGCTTTGTGGTAACAGCAGTTTGATGGCGTTTGGCGCGACCAATGTCGATGTCAACATGAAGAAGATTAGCAGGAGGAACACGAGGTCGGACATCGACGACGAGTTAAACTCCACTCTTCTCTGATTTCTGCGTTTCAGTGCCATAGTTACTTAGCTGGTTCGTTCAACACATCCATGAATTCAATACTCTTCGATTCGAGGAGGTTTACCACCTTATCTATTTGAGAGACAAGGATATTGTAGAAAATGAATGCAATGATACCGACTATCAAGCCGCCTACTGTTGTCACCATTGCTTGGTAGATACCTGTCGAGAGAAGCTCGATATCGATATTGTTGCCAGCCATCGACATATCGTAGAATGCGCGGATCATACCGATGACGGTGCCTAAGAATCCCAACATCGGACCTGCGCCTGATATCATGGCGAGGAGGGCGACGCCTTTTTCAAGAGTGCTAACTTCAACATTACCAACGTTTTCGATAGCTGTCTGTATGTCATTCAACGGCTTGCCAATACGTGAAATACCTTTTTCAATCATTCTTGAAAGTGGGGTGGCAGTGCGCTGACACAATACTTTGGCATCATCTAACTTGCCGTCTTTCATGTAGTTACGAATGGTTTCCATAAAAGTGTCGTCCTTTTTAGCAGCTCTGTTGATGGTGATAAATCTCTCGATGAATATGTACACCGCGATGACAGAGAAAATTCCTAAAATCAACATGATCCACCCGCCTTGGAGTGTCATGTTCCATAACGACATTCTGATTTCTGTGGCTTCTGTAACGGCTTCAGTTACAGGTACTTGCAATAAAAAACTTAATAAATTCATATACTAATAATTGTCAATTACAAAAATAACTATTAATTGGCAAATTTAGTACAAAAATTTTGAAAAATAATCAGATTTCTGTGAATCTTTTTGCAATTTTTTCGCTGTATGTTTTGGAGACTGGCACTGGTTCGAGACCTGGTTGGTTGAAATCGATGAAATAGCCGTCGTCTTCAGTGCGTATCAGTTTGATATTGTTAGAGTTGACAATATAAGTGCGGTGGCAGCGCATGAGTGGCGTGCCAGCAAAAGTATCTTCAATGGCTTGAATTTTGTTTCTCAACACAAATGAGCTGATGCCACCTTTATTATTATAGAAGACATTCACGTAGTTACCTTCCGCCTTGATATAATAGATATTCTCAAGTTTTACTGTGAATTTCAGAGCTCCGGCATAATCGTGGAAGTTGATGATGTCGGGATTCTCAGTGATTATCGTCTCGTTTTGTGTGTTTTTCGGTGTGATTTGAGTGCTGTTGTTATCATTTGTCTGAATCACTCTTCTTGCAATTTTCAAGACTCTTTGAGCATCAAGAAGTGCGAAACTTAAGTCTGTAACAATGAATGGAAATCCTAGCGCTATGAATGTGATAAGTATACTCTTACCGATGATGAGAGCGTGGGTGTATTCCTCTATATGCATGATTCTCAATGAGATATATGCATGGAATAATCCAATGAGTATTATTTCTCCTAATGTCCAAAGAATGAATTTAGGGAAGGTGAATCGAATAATTCTCTTCGACATGTAGAACATCATCACTCGACTGAAAATCAAGAAGATAGTGGAGAATATGATGAAGAATGCCGTATAAATGAATTTGTCTTGTTCTTCTAATGAGAACCATGCTGTAGTAGTATCTGATAAAGGAATATATACGGCCAAAAATGCGATAGCAAAGAGCACTGAAATCGTCACCTGGACGATAAGGTTGTTCTTTTCTATTAGATAATGTGGCAACTTTTTTCTTGTCATTTAGCGTAATTTTTACGACGCAAAGATACAAATAATATCAATACGGACGAAATTCGTCACAAAATTTTTAAAATTTCATCACAAAAATATTTTTTCGTCACATTTTTGTTGAATTTCGTCACAAAATGACAGATTTTGTCACAAAATGGCAAATTTCATCACAATTAACCAATAATTCGTCACAAAAATTCACCATGTGGTTTTTCGAGGGTACTTTTGCGACGTTCGATTAAGAGTATAATTAAAGTATTAAATAACTTAATATTTATTGTAATGAAAATATCAGGAGTAGGTAGTTCGCTTCCAAAGAAAGTGGTCACAAATGAGATGCTGGCCGAGATTCTTGACACTTCAGATGAATGGATCACAACGCGTACAGGTATTAAGGAACGCCGTGTCTTATCGTCGGAATATGTCTTGGATCTTGCTGTTGACGCAGCCAAGAAAGCACTTGCTGATGCCAATATGGATCCGAAAGACCTTGATTTCGTCATTTGCGCTAACGTCGTGAATGAGTATGTGACACCGGCTTTGAGTTGTATTGTGAAAGAGAAAATTGGTGCCAAGTGTCCATGTGTTGATCTCAACGGAGCATGCGTAGGTTTCATTTATGCCTGCGACATTGCAGAAGCATATTATAAAATAGGTAGAGTGAAGAATGTTCTCATCGTATGTGCTGAGGCGCCTGCTCATATGTTAGGCTGGCATGACCGTACATGCGCTGTGTTGTTCGGTGCTGGCGCCGGTGCTGTGGTTTTGACACCAGGTGATAACATCCTTGCAACACGTCTGACAAGCTCTGACGGATGGGACCGTCTGTACGAGATGCATAATCTCCAGTGGTGCCCATACGACATGAAAGGCCCTACCAACCTTCCGCTTGTGATGCACGGTCAGGATGTGTTTAAATTCGCTACATCGACATGCGTTAACGACTTAAAGGTGGTGTTGGAAGACGCTAAAGTCAGTGCCGATGATATCGACACCTATTTTATCCATCAGGCTAACTTAAGAATTATAAAATACATTGAGCAGATGCTTAACCAGCCGACAGAAAAGTTCCCGACAAACATCGAGAAATATGGTAACACCTCATCGGCCAGCCTCCCGATCCTTCTTGATGAAGTGAAACATGCGGGTGGTCTCAAGGAAGGCGACATCCTCGCTTTCAGCGCATTCGGCGCAGGCCTCGTATCTGGAGCAATGATTATGAAATGGTAAATTAGAAAAGTTTAAGACATGAATAAAAGAAGAGTAGTTATAACAGGAATGGGCGTTGTCTCACCAGTGGGCAACAATATCGAGACATTCCACAAGAACATTATGAATGGCGTTTGTGGCATCACCACAATTGACAAATTCGACACTAGCGACCTTCCATCGAAGGTGGCAGGTGAGGTGAAAGACTTCAACCCGGCTGAATACAATCTTGAGACGCCGTTCGTGCGCCGTAACGACTTGTTCTCAGTATATGCTATGGCGGCTGCTGTGCAGGCAATGCAAGGCAACGAGGAAGGATGGGACGAGAACCGTCTTGGTGTGTACATCGGCTCAGGTATAGGCGGATTTGACACCATGATGCGCGAGATGCACAAACTCGAGGCTGAAGGACCACGTTGGGTCTCTCCGTTGATGATCCCAACGATGATTTCTAACATGGCATCAGGCAATGTCGCTATCAGATTCAA
Organism: Bacteroidales bacterium; assembly: GCA_017549705.1. Lineage (GTDB taxonomy): Bacteria > Bacteroidota > Bacteroidia > Bacteroidales > F082 > Limimorpha. The sequence goes on from JAFYNO010000024.1 coordinate 15,670, forward strand.
CGCTCACGGCGTTTGTTTACCTGTTGTTACAGCATGCGCTACCAGCACCAACGCCATCGGTGAGGCTTACCGCGCTATCAAAGACGGATACGCTGACGGCATCATCGCAGGCGGAACAGAAGCACCTATTAATAGATTGTCGATTGCAGGTTTCGCTAACGCTAAGGCGTTGTCAAAATCAGAAGATCCTAATGCGGCTTCATTGCCATTCGATGCACGCCGCGCTGGATTCGTCATCGCAGAAGGCGCAGGCATAGTGCTGATGGAAGAATACGAGCACGCTAAGAAACGCGGAGCTACAATATATGCTGAGGTTTGCGGCTATGGCAACACATGCGACGCACATCATGTGACAGCACCACATCCTGAAGGAACCTACGCTGCTAATGCTATCAAGATGGCTTTGGATGAAGCTGGCTATCAGGCTGGTAAAGACCTCCTTTACGTTAATGCACACGGAACAGGAACAGCTTTGAACGACTCGTCGGAGACAGCAGCATTGAAGAAAGCTTTGGGTGAGACAGAAGCACGCAGAGCTATGATAAGCTCAACAAAATCGATGATGGGACACCTCCTCGGAGCAGCTGGCGCAGTGGAAATCATCGCATCAGTGTTGGCACTTCGCGACGGCATGGTGCCTCCAACCATCAACCTCAACGAGCCAGATCCGGCTTGCGATTTGAACTACACACCAAATAAAGCTGTCAAGGCTGATTTGACCATCGCAGTGTCAGAGTCACTCGGTTTCGGTGGACATAACGGCGCTGTAGCTCTCAGACCAATCAAGTAGCCATTAGGTATTAGCCATTAGCCATTAGGAAGAACAAAGCTAATGGCTAATGGCTAACGGCTAATGGCTAAAAATAGCTAAAAAATAAACTCAATAATTGAAAAGTATATGACAAAAGAAGAATTAAAGAATTACCTTCCTCATCGCGAGCCTATGTTGCTCGTTGACGAGATTGAGATTGACGACCAGCATGTCGCTCACTCAAAGTATCACGTCAAAGGCGATGAGTTCTTCCTCCAGGGACACTTTCCGGGCAACCCAGTGGTGCCGGGCGTCATCCTCTGCGAGATTATGGCCCAGAGCTGCGCTCTTCTTATGAAGGACGACCTTCCGGGCAAGCTCACATTCTACACAGGCATCAACAACGTGCGTTTCAAGAATCAGGTACTTCCGGGTGACACCGTGGAAGTCGACGCAGTCTTGACAGCACACCGCGCAAACATCTATTTCTGCGACGCTAAGTTGAGCGTTAGAGGAAAACAATGCGTCAGCGGAAGCCTGTCGTTTGCTCTCGTTCCAAGAACAGAAAAATAATTTTATATAATGAAGAAAGAATTTCAAATCGTTGTGTTGGCAAAGCAGGTGCCTGATACCAAGAATGTTGGTAAGGACGCCATGAATGCCGACGGCACCATCAACCGCGCAGCTCTTCCTGCCATCTTCAACCCTGATGACATGAAAGCTCTCGAGATGGCTTTGATGTGCCGTGATATCTTAAAGAAAGAAAACATTGACGTCAAAGTGACCGTCATCACCATGGGACCTCCACGCGCTAATGAGATCATCCGCGAGGCTTTGTACCGTGGCGCCGACAACGGCTTCGTGGTCAGCGATAAGCGTTTCGCAGCATCAGATACTCTTGCTACATCATACGCTTTGTCGATGGCTATCAAGAAGTTAGGTCGTTATGACGTTGTTTTCACAGGCCGCCAGGCTATCGATGGCGACACCGCACAGGTGGGACCACAGACAGCAGAAAAACTGGAAGTGCCACAAATCACTTACGCTGACGAGCTCATCGCTGTGACACCTGAGACCATCCGTCTCAAGAGAGTGCTCCAACATGGTATCGAGGTCGTGGAGGCACAGCTTCCAGCTCTCGTGACAGTACACGGCAACGCTAAAGAATGCCGCTCACGCCACGCTCATCTCGTAATTAAAAAGAAAAACACTGAAATCCCAATGTGGACAGCCGATGACATCAACCCTGACTTCGACAGACTGGGTGGTAAAGGCTCTCCAACAAAGGTGAAAAACATCGAGAACGTCGTTCTCACCAAGAAAGAAAGCATTACAATTAACAGCGATGACGAAGGTATTAAAGGATTGATAGAAGACCTCACAGCATCGCACATTTTCTAATTCAAACAAAATTATTAACTTTAAAAATCTTAAAATCATGAATACAAAAGAAAAAATCACTGAAATTATCGTTAACAAACTGAATTGCGATCCATCACAAGTAACAGAAGACGCTGGCTTCGTCACAACATTAGGTGCTGACTCATTGGATATCGTTGAGCTCATCATGGACATCGAGCGTGAGTTCGAAATCACCATCCCGGATAACATGACAGAGAAGATCGTCACAGTGGGCGACGCAATCAAAGTTGTTGAAGAAATCAAGGCAAAATAATGAATAACATTATTGTTTATTGTGAAGTTAAGGACGACGGCAAGATCGCCGATGTGAGCTTGGAGCTCTGCTCGAAGGCTCGTCATCTGGCCGACCGACTCAACGTCAACGTTGATGCCGCCGTCATTGGTAACAACCTCAAAGGTCTTGAGAACGAGCTGTTTACGCACGGCGTGAACACCGTTTTCTGCCTCGAGGACAAGCGTCTGTCGTTCTATCAGACGTTGCCACATTTCAGTGTGATGACGAAGCTCATCGAACGCGAGAAGCCGTATTCAGTGCTCTTCGGAGCTACTCCTGTCGGCCGTGACCTCGGTCCGAGAGTGGCGTCATATCTCCGTTGCGGACTCACCGCCGACTGCACAGCCCTCGACATCGACGAGAACGGCAACCTGATGCAGATCCGTCCTGCTTTTGGCGGCAACATCATCGCAACCATCATCTGCCCGGATGTGCGTCCGCAGATGGCTACAGTGCGTGAAGGCGTCATGAAACAGGAAGTGTTTGAGAAACAGAAGAATACAGCTGTCGTGAAACTCAACCCATCAGAATTCCTGAATGAAGCCGATTTCGTGGTGAAAATCATCGAGCGTAAACTTGAAGAGAAGAAAATCGATATTAAAGGCGCTCCAATCATCGTGTCAGGCGGTTACGGCATGGGCTGCAAGGAAAACTTCAAGCTTTTGCATGAGCTCGCCGACCTTCTCGGTGGTGAAGTAGGCGCTACACGTGCCGCTGTCGACGCAGGTTTCGCTGAGCCGGAACGTCAAGTTGGTCAGACAGGCGTCACAGTGCGTCCGAAAGTGTACATCGCATGCGGTATCTCAGGCGCTGTCCAGCACCGCTCAGGTATGGAACAGTCAGCGTTGATTATCTCTATCAACACCGACCCACACGCACCAATCAACTCTATCGCAGACTACGTCATCACTGGTGATGCCGCAGATGTTGTGTCGAAGATGATAAAATATTGTAAATCAAATAGTAAGAAATAATGAACTTTTATCAAGATAATAAAAGCCTCGCTTTCTATCTGAACCATCCTAAGATGGCTGAGATCGTCCGCATGAAGGAAAACGACTTCGTGGATGCAGAGAACGACGAGCTGGCACCGAAGAACGTGGAAGACGCTATCGACAACTACGATAAGGTTTTGGACATCGTCGGTGAGCTTTGCGGTGACGTTCTTGACCCGAATGCTGAGGCAGTTGATATTGAAGGTCCAAAAATCGTTGACAACGCTATCGTTTACGCAAAGGGCACACAGCAGAACCACGAAGCAATGCGTGATGCTGGTCTTTACGGAATGGCATTGCCACGCAAATACAACGGACTTAACTTCTCATATGTGCCTTACGTGATGGCAGCTGAGATGGTTTCTCGCGCTGACGCCGGCTTCGCTAACATTTGGGGCTTGCAGGACTGCGCCGAGACAATCTTGAGATTCGCTGACGACGCTATCAAAGACGAATATTTGCCACGTATCTACAAAGGCGACACATGCTCGATGGACCTCACCGAGCCTGATGCAGGTTCCGACCTTCAGTCAGTGCAGCTGAAGGCTACCTTTGATGAGAAAGCTAACTGCTGGAGACTCAATGGTGTGAAGCGTTTCATCACCAATGGTGACGCTGACATCAAGTTAGTGCTCGCACGTTCAGAAGAAGGCAGCACTGATGGTCGTGGTCTTTCACTTTTCGTCTATGACAGAAAGAACAAAGCCGTGACAGTCAGAAGAATAGAGAACAAGATGGGTATCCACGGTTCACCGACAGCAGAGTTGGTGTTCAACAACGCACCTGCACAGCTTATCGGCGACCGCAAGATGGGTCTTATCAAATACGTCATGTCGTTGATGAACGGTGCTCGTTTAGGTGTTGGCGCTCAGTCAGTTGGCTTGTCAGAAGCCGCTGTGCGCGACGCTGAGGAATATGCCGATCAGCGTGAACAGTTTGGTAAGAAGATCAAAGAGTTTGTCGCAGTTCAAGACATCCTTGACCTCATGCGTGCAAAGACCGACGCATCACGTTCATTGCTCTATGAGACAGCACGTTACGTTGAGACAAACAAGAAGATTTGTGATATGCTGACACCTGTTTTGAAGATGTTTGCCAGCGAATGGGCTAACCAGAACGCTTACGACGACATCCAGATTCACGGCGGTTCAGGCTTCATGAAGGAATACAAATGCGAACGTCTCTATCGTGATGCACGTATCTTGACCATCTACGAAGGCACATCACAGCTTCAGGTTGTGGCAGCTGCACGTTTCTTGGGCAATGGCGCATACCTCAAGTACATCGCTGACCTTGATAACTTTGAGTATTCTGAGGATTTACTGCCATTGCGCGACAAGCTTCGTGACATGACAGCAAAATATCAAGAAATTTTTGAGCTCTCGGGCAATAAAGAGACCCACCACCGACGTTTAGTAGAAGCAGTGGGTTATATAATCATGGGTTACCTGATGCTTCAGGATACCACACGCTGCGCTGATTTTAGAAAATCATGCGAAGATATTATTAAATTAGGTAAGGGAGAAATTGCAAAATCATACGAATATGTTAAAGAATAGAGTAGCAATCGTTACCGGTGCCGCCCGCGGTATCGGCAAGGCAATCGCAAAACGTTACGCCATGGAAGGCTGCAACATCGCGATTACAGATATTAATGAAGACAACATCAAAGCCACAGTCGCTGAACTCAGCGAGCTCGGCACACAGGTGAAAGGTTATGTGTCAAACGCAGCAGATTTCGCTGACGTTGAGAAGACTGTCAACCAGATTGCAGCAGATTTCGGTCGTATCGACATCCTTGTTAACAACGCTGGTATCACCAAGGACGGCTTGATGCTTCGTATGACAGAGGCTCAGTGGGATGCAGTTCTCACAGTGAACTTGAAGTCGGCATTCAACTACATCCATGCTGTGTTGCCTATCATGGCACGTCAGAAGGGTGGAAGCATCATCAACATGGCAAGCGTCGTCGGCGTGAGCGGCAACGCAGGTCAGGCTAACTACTCAGCATCAAAAGCTGGTTTGATTGGTCTCGCCAAGTCAATTGCCAAGGAGATGGGTAGCCGTGGCATCCGTGCCAACTGCATCGCTCCAGGTTTCATCGAGAGCGACATGACCCGCGCACTTCCTGAAGAAGTGAGAAAAGACTGGGCAACCAAGATCCCGTTGAGAAGAGGCGGTACTCCTGAGGATGTAGCAAATGTTGCATTATTCCTCGCATCTGACCTCTCAAGCTATGTCACTGGTCAGGTGATTAACTGCTGCGGCGGTATGCAATGCTAATAGTTAATAGTTAATAGATAATAGTTTTTTTGTAGAGACGTGCCGCCCGGCGCGTCTTTACTTTTTTATTAAATCGAGTGGATTTTTCCAGAGCAAGAATCTGACTCGGCGCCGGTCACCGATTTCAGCACGTTGATTTCGTTGCGGCTGCGAAGAAGCCCGAGGAAGGCAAATACCAGCGCTTCTTTGTAGTCGATGATGTCGTTGGATGGCACTACGACCTGATGTTTGGTGTGCGCTTGAATACGTTCCACGAGGAATTTGTTTTTAGCGCCGCCACCGGTGATTAACATCTGTAGAGACGCGCCATGGTACGTTTTTACATCATCAATTGATTTCGCAATTTGAATCGCAATATGTTCCACAAAGGTCGCCATCATGTCGGTAATATCATCACGTTTTTCCAATAACGGTTTGATGTTTTCCTCAAAGAATTCACGACCTAGTGATTTCGGATATTTCTGAGAATAGAACAGATTTGAATTTATAACTGTAAGTAATTGGTGGTCAATGTTTCCGCTGCGTGCAATTTGTCCGTCTTTATCATATGGCAACGATAAACGATTTGACAGATAATTCAACGCTTGATTTGCGATGCAGATATCGTATGCAATACGTTGACCGTCAACATCGTAAGAGACATTTGCGATGCCGCCGATATTGAGGCATATAGGGTAGTCGGCAAACAAAAGCTTATCGCCTATTGGCACTAGTGGTGCGCCTTGACCGCCTTTCAGCACATCCTCAGTGCGGAAGTCGTTGATGACAGTGACGCCGCATTCGTTGGCCAAGGCCTGGCCGTCGCCGATTTGCAGGGTGTAATGCTCTTGCGGACGATGGAAGATGGTGTGACCGTGAGAGGCAACGAATTCAGGATGCAGATTGTATTTGTCAATGAATTGTTTCGTTATCTTGCCTAAAAATGCACCATATTGATAATCAATATCTTTCAATTGATTTTGGTCGTAATAAAACGCATCGGATAATTTTTGCTTCCAATAATCATCGTAATCGTAATTGTCTTTTGCAACAATCTTGAAATGCCATTTGCCATCGTGCCAGAAATCGACGTCCACGAGGTCGATGCCGTCGAGCGAGCTGCCCGACATCAAGCCGATGACATTGGTTTTTTTGATCATTACAACGAGTCGATGATTTTGTTGAGATGCACGCTGTTGGAGCCTTTCACGAGGATATCGAAGCCTGAAACAGGGTGCTGTTGCATATGCTGTGCTAGCTCTTCAACGTTAGAGAATACTAAGTACTCCTCCAAAGTCAAAGCCGATAACATTGATTTGTCGGAGTACTTAGTATTCTCTAACTTGGTCAAAGCCGATAACATTGATTTGGTAAACTCTGAACCGACTAAATATACTTTCTTGAAGCCTAGTTCTTTTACAAGGTTCAGAATGTTTTGATGTTCCTGCTGTGACTCTTCGCCGAGCTCGCGCATGTCGCCTAGAATCAGCAGGTTGTCGTTCTTACAGATGTTTCTGAAGTTCTTGAGTGCGTGGCTCATGCTTGTCGGGTTGGCGTTGTAGGCGTCCATCACCACGCGGTTTTTGCCGGTCTCGATGACTTGTGAGCGGTTGTTGGTAGGGTGGTAGCTCGACAATGCTTCTATGATGTCATTGTCATCGACTTTGAAATATTTGCCGATGCAGATGGCGGCCATCACATTCTCGAAGTTGTAGTCGCCAACGAGTTGGGTGCTGATCTTGTGACCGTTCCATTCAACCGAGAGATAAGGATTAGCCGAGAGCATCTTGCCTTTCACATCGGCATCATCGCCCGTTCCGTAGGTTACCTTATTAATATTATTGGCGAGATTCATCAATAGCTCATTGTCTTTGTTGACAAACAACAATCCATTGTGAGCGCCGATATATTGATACATCTCGTTTTTGGTCTTGATGACGCCTTCGTAGCCTCCGAAGTCTCTGAGATGAGCGCGACCTATGTTGGTGATCATGCCGTAGTTGGGCTCGCCGATGTTTGTCAGCTCGTCGATGTCGCCTGGGTGACTGGCGCCCATTTCCACGACGGCCATCTCGGCGTCAGGCTTGATTCTCAGCACAGTGAGAGGCACTCCGAGCTGGTTGTTGAAGTTGCCTTGTGTGAAGACGATATTATATTTTTTGGCTAGCACTGCCGACACGAGTTCTTTTGTCGTGGTCTTGCCGTTAGTCCCGGTGATGCCGATGATTGGCAATCCAAGTTGCTCGCGATGGTATTTCGCCAGTTCTTGTAACGCCTTTAAACTATCTTTCACAACGAAGAGTCTCTCATGCTTCGGGAGGTCTTGTCTGTCGGCTATCACTGCGGCGGCAATGCCTTCTTCTGCCACCTTTAAAGCGAAATCGTTGCCGTCAAAGTGTTCACCTTTGAGGGCAACGAAAACGCAGTTTTGTGTGATTGTACGACTGTCGGTAGTGACAGTGTATGCTGTTTTATACAGCTCGTAAATCTTTTCTATCATTTCGCGTATGCGGGTTTTATCATGTTCATCGCGCATCTGAAGCCGATGGTTGCTGTCGCCTGGTCTTCTTCGAGGAAGCGGCGTACTGAAGGACTTAAGTAATATGGACCGTCAGCCCATGAGCCGCCTTTATAAACGCGTGAATGGTCGCTGATAAGGGTGGTGTTGCCGTAGTCGTACATCTGGCTGGTGTAGCTCTCAGGTGTGCCTTCCTGGTTGGTCCAGGTGTTCTGAATCGTCGACTTATAATCGCCATCGTTGTAGTTGACGCCACGGTATGGGTTCTGGTCTGATATGTCTTCAAATGATAATGGACGATAGATATCGGCGACCCATTCTGAGACATTGCCTGACATATTGTAAAGTCCGTAATCGTTCGGCCAGTAAGAATACACTGGGGCAGGGAAGTCAGCACCGTCGTTATTGCCGCCGGCTACACCCATATAATCGCCTTTGCCACGTTTGAAGTTGGCATTGAACTTGCCCACATAATCCTTTTCTTGTGAACGCAAGCCGTCGGAATCCCAAGGGAATGTTCTGCGTTCGGCTACGCGCTCGTTCTTTGAGTTGCCGACGAGACCCAGTGCTGCATATTCCCACTCAGCCTCTGATGGGAGTCTGTATTTCGGCAGCATGATGCCGTCTTCCATTCTGGCGTTGCGTGAGTATTCTGTGCCGTTCTTGTAATCTTTCACGCCATTGGCGAGCTTAGCCTCATAAAGACCTGATAGATATCCGTCGGTAGTGAAGTAGTTGTCTTTGTTCTGATCTGGGTCGAAATTGATGACGCCAGCGTTGATGAGAAGCTGTTCGTTGACACGGTCGGAACGCCATAAGGCATATTTGTTAGCTTTCAGCCATGACACGCCGACGACAGGGTAGTCGCGGTAAGCAGGGTGACGGAAATAGACCTCGACCATTGGCTCGTTGTAAGCCATCGAGTTACGCCATACCATGGTGTCAGGCAATGCCTCTGCAACCATCTCAGGCATATCTTTTCCAAAGACATGCTGTAACCAATAGATATATTCGAGGTAGTCGATGTTGCTGACCTCGGTCTCATCAATATAAAATGATGACACTGTCACCTGACGAGGAGCGTTGTTCCATTCATAAAATACGTCTTCCTGAGTTGCACCCATGGTGAACGTGCCACCTTGTATTGCTATGAGACCTGGTCCCGGCTTCTCATTGCTGTTGAAATTCTGGAAGTTATAAATGTAGTCGTTGTTTGCGTCGTTGTAACTCCAACCTGTCGCTTTCGAAACGTTGCCACCCGCCTTGTTGTTTGAGCAGGAAACAAATAAAACACTGCATCCTATAATAGCCAATAATGTGACAAATCTAAACTTTTTACGCATTGCTTTTATGTTTTAATACTTTTTCTAAAACTCTAAATCTTCGATATTATTGTATATGACTTCAAAAAAATGTGATTTTCACATCTTTTATTTTTCAGGGTGCGAAAATACGACTTTTTTTGATTGAAAACGGCTTTTTTTTAAAATAATTTTAGACAATAATAATAAAGAAAAAGCGTTACTATCTTGAAAATATTTGTACTTTTGCAGAATGTATTTCAGTAATTCATATATAAGTAGATTGATAAGGGTTGTTTTGATCCTTCTCATATTTGTTTTTATCACGAATATCAATGCTTTAGCTGCTGATTCAAAGCTGAGCAGCGGCGTTTGGTATAAGATGTCAATCTCATCGACGGGTATGTATAGACTTACATATTCTGACTTGTCGTCGATGGGAGTCGATGTGGCACATATCAACCCGAAAAATATCAGGATTTACCATAACGGTGGTGGATCTCTTCCAAAAATCAACAAAGATTACTATCCTGATGACCTTTATGAGATTCCTGTTTTTGTGTCAGGTGAGGATGATGGAGTATTCAACAGCGGCGATTATATCCTGTTTTACGCCAGAGGTCCGGTGGTTTGGAAATACAACAGCTATCGGCAATATTATGAGCATCAGAAGAATCCATATACCGACAATACATATATTTTCCTGACTGTAGGCGATGAGGCCGGACGTCGTATCGAAACAGCGCCGGTTCCAACTGGTACAGTCACCAAGACTGTAGCTGAATTCGTTGATTATCAGGTGAAAGATGTGGATGAGACGAATATCAACAACATGGGATGTATATGGTTTTTTGATAGATTCGATTTGACTCTGGAGCGCACTTATGAGTTTGATTTCAGTAATATAATCACAACGAAAGAGGTGAAGATGCGGGCGACGATGGCGTCGCGTAACAACTCGACGGCTTCTATGACGTTGAAATACAACAATATCACGTTGTATACAAAAACGTTCCAGACATACAACTCATATGATTATGCAAGATACGACTCGGCATGCTTCGCGAGATTCCGACCAACTGGCAGTCAAATAGATATCAATGTGAAATACAACAGAGCGTCGTCATCGTCAGTGGCTTGGATGGATTATATCTCAATGAATGCGTGGCGTTATCTGAAGATGACAGGCAATGTGATGCAGTTCCGTAATCCTGAATGTTCGGATGCCGAAAGCGTTTACGAATATCAGATACAAAATGCTACGAGCGCTGTGAAGGTGTGGGACGTCACCGACCCGATAAACCCAACGATGATGAATACCACTTTGTCGTCATCGACATTGTCGTTCAAGACGAATGGCAACATAAAGAACCAGTTTGTTGCTTATAATGGCAATAGTTTCAGCAAGCCGTCATATGTGGGTAAGGTGGCAAATCAGAATCTGCATGCTTTGAAAGATATTGATTATCTGATAATTACTCATCCTAAGTTTCAGGCTCACGCTGAGAGACTCAGAGAGATACATTCTAAAATTGATGATTTGGTCATCGAGATAGTTCAGCCGCAGTATATCTACAATGAGTTCTCGTGCGGTGCGCTCGATATCGCAGGTATCCGTAATTTCATCAAGATGTTGTACAAAAACAGCAGCGACGAGCACAAATTAAAATATGTGTTGCTGTTCGGCGATGCGTCGTATGCTTACAAAAACACATCGGAATGTCTGGTGCCTTCATGGGAGTCGTTCTGTTCGTGGGATATCAACGCATCAAGAGTCACCGATGACTTCTTCGTCTGCCTGGATGACGACGAAGGCGATATGAATGCGAATAATTCGATACTTGACATACCTATCGGAAGAATGCCGGTCACCAAGCTGAAACAGGCGACGGCAGTTCTTGATAAGATTGAAGCGTATCTCGCAAAAAGCAGCGGCACGATGAACGACTGGCGTAATGTCGTGACGCTGATGTGTGACGACGAGGCCACTCAGTTTATCATGAATTCGGAAAACATAGCCAATCATATCCATGAGTGGGGTGGTGATGTTATCGTCGATAAGATTTACCTTGACGCATACAATCAGGTGGCGACTGCCGTTGGACAGCGTTGTCCGGAGTTTAACGAGGCGCTCTCTAACAGAATAGCAAAAGGCTCGCTGGTGGTCAACTATAATGGCCACGGTGGTGAGATTGGTCTCGCCGATGAGCGTATCCTGACTATCGACGACATCAAATCGTGGACTAATATGCCGCTCATGCCACTCTTCGTGACAGCTACTTGCGAATTCAGCCGTTTCGATGACCATACAAGGACATCGGCAGGGGAGATGGTGTTCACTAGCGACAAAGGCGGCGCTATAGCGATGATTACAACAGCCAGAACAACAGGCGGCAGCGGCGAACTACTTAACAGAACATACAGACATATGTTCAAGATGAAAGACGGCGAATATCCTACAATGGGCGAGATTTTCTACCACACCAAACAGAGCCCCGACGTCAACACAAAAGTCTTTGTGCTGTTCGGTGACCCGGCCCTACGTCTGGCATACCCGAAAAATAATGTGGTCCTGACAAAGATTAACGGCAAGGATGTGTCGCCGGTTTACGACACAATTTGTACTAACGACACACTCAAAGCCTTGAGTACCATCGAACTGCAAGGAGAGGTGACCGACAATTTCGGTGAAATAATGACCGACTTCAACGGCATCGTCCGTGTTAAGGTTTACGACAAGGAAAACACATACCAAACCAAAGGCGACAAAGGCTATCCGGTGGTCGACTTTAAGTTGCGCAACAGCCTGCTGTATGATGGCAGAGCTAAGGTGGATAATGGCGAGTTTAACATCAGCTTCATGCTTCCAAAAGATATCAACTATAGCTATGGTAAAGGCTTGATAAGTTTTTATGCCACTGATTATCAGACAGATGCCAATGGCCAATATGACAACGTTATTGTGGGAGGCTATAACGACACGGCAATCCCTGATTTGAAAGGCCCGGAGGTGCGAATCTTCATGGACGACACCTTGTTTATCAATGGCGGAATGACGAGCGAGAGCCCTGTGTTCTGCGCTTATATAAGAGATGAACACGGCATCAATATGACAGGTTCGGGCATCGGTCATGATATCACCGCCACGTTGACGGGTGCGACAAATAAGACATATAACCTGAACTCATATTACGACACACCTTTAGATCCAAACGACTATGGCACAATAGCTTATCGTTTTTACGATCTGAATGAAGGCAAGCATCATGTGTGCTTCAGAGTGTGGGATATCTATAACAACTCAACCACGGTGTCGTTGGATTTTAATGTGGTGAAGAGCAGCGATATAATAGTTCAAAGCGCATTTAACGCTCCTAATCCGATGACCGATCACACCACTTTCTATTTCGATCATAATCAGAAGGAAAATATTGATATCACCATTAATATATATAATGTGAGCGGACAGCTGGTGAAGACCATCAACGAGAGTAGATATGGCACAGGCTCGCGTGTTGATCCTATAACATGGGATGGCACATCGGATGGCGGACAGCCTCTGGCCAACGGAGTTTACATCTATAACATTGTGATAACCAGCGGTAATAACGAAAAAGAAGTTGAGTTTTCAAAGCTAATTATCGCCAGGTAAAAAAAAAGATTGCATATTAGATAAAATCAAAACAATAAATAAAATACTTGTACGTTAAATCAGATAAATGCTTATTTTTGCAACAAATTTTAAAAGTATATGATTAAGAAATCTTTGATTATTTTAATGAGCCTTTTGATGGCTGGTTTTGCCGCAAAAGCGCAGCAGGGAGTAGTTACAGGACAGGGTTTGGAGTATAACGTCATCTCGACGGCTGTTCCATTTATGATTATCGCTCCTGACGCACGTTCCGCAGGTATGGGTGATTTGGGTGTGTCAACATCTCCTGATGTCTATTCAATGCATTGGAACCCAGCTAAATATGCATTTATTGAAGACGATATGAGCTTCGGCTTGGCATATAGCCCATGGTTGAGAAAGCTTGTTCCTGATATGAATATCGCATATCTGGCATTTTCAAAACGTATGAGCGGAAAGTCAGCTATTGCTGCAACTTTGAAATATTTCTCACTTGGTGAAATCAATTTCCGTGGACCAGGCAATGAGGATTTGGGAACATATTCACCTAACGAGTTTGCTATCGACCTCTGCTATTCGCGTAAACTCGGTGATTATCTGTCAGCAGCAGTGGCAGGTCGTTTCATCTATTCACATCTTACACAGGGTGTTACCAACTATTCGCGTGCTGCATGGTCGGTGGCTGCCGACATCGGTGTTTACTATCAGCGTCCGGTTTATTTGAGCAGTGTCGACGGTGTGTTCTCATGGGGTGTAGCAATCACCAATATGGGTAGCAAGATGAGCTATAGCAATGCTAACTCAAAGACCGACTTTATCCCTACAAACCTCCGTTTAGGTCCTACATTCCTTGTAAATATTGACGAATACAACTCAATCGCTTTGTCGGTCGATATCAATAAGTTGTTAGTTCCAACGCCACCTATTTACGATACAGTGAAAGATGCGAACGGCAACTTCAAGATCTTGAAAGGTATGGATCCAAACGTGTCGATGATTCAGGGTATGATACAGTCGTTCTACGATGCTCCGGATGGCTTCAGTGAGGAGTTGAAAGAGTTTACCTTGAGCGTAGGTGCGGAGTATTGGTACAACAAGGTGTTTGCAGTGCGTGCCGGTTATTTCCATGAGTCGAAGATGAAGGGTAACCGTAAGTATTTGACTTTCGGTGCTGGATTGCGTTACAATGTGTTTGCCCTTGATGTGTCGTACCTCGTGCCGGTTAACAATACCGCAACTTCAGGTACCAATCCGTTGGAAGGCACCTTGCGTTTCAACCTTGCATTCAACATCAACAAGTGGGGTGAGAACACCAAGTTGGAGCAGGTGAATAGATAGTTTAGAGTTTAGAGTTTAAAGTAGGGACGTCGCATTGCGGCGTCCTTATTTTATGTCCTTTTTTGACAACGACGTGTATCTCGTCGGCGGTTCAATCAAGGATCTTGGAAAGAGAGTATCGACTTTTGTGAAACTGAGTATACCGAAAGGGGAGTTTCTGGAAAAACTTTTTCAAAATTAATCTACCTTATTTAAAAATTAATGCTAATTTTGCACCGCAACTTGGGGAGAAATCCGAGTTGTTTTAAGAAAGCGTTTGCAGCTATTCGGAAAGCTTCAAGAACCTAGGAAATTCAAAAAGTCCAAACCGAATGAATAAGTCGCAAACGTCTGTGCGTTATGCATGGACGTTACTTATCTGGTTTGGTAGGCATTCCTAGGGCCTTTGAAGCATGGTAATAACGTTCCATGCTTTTTTTATGCTCTTTGAAACAAAGTAAACTAAATAATTAACAACAAAACACAAACTAACATGAAAAAAAGATTTACAATTTTGATCGCAGTGATAGCGGCGATATTGATGATAGTCCAGCCTTTAGTACTATGTGGGCAAAAAGGTTCACCAGACGTACTAAATATTTATTCTTATGCTAGCACCAATAGCTGGTCTGATGCAACACAATATACCAGTGCTACAGTAGGTAATGTTATATTTACTGCTGGATCTAATGATGGATCGAATACTGGTAAGTATTACACGACCGATAATACATGGAGATTTTATGCCAATGAATCTGCAACCATCACTATTGAAGTTGCAGATGGATATACACTTTCATCAGTTACTTTTACTTTTTCTACAAAAGATAATGGTACACTAAAAAAAGGTTCCTCTGCAGTAACAAGTGGCACCGCTTTTTCTGTTTCGGGTTCAAGTGCTGAATTCACTATTGGCTCAAGTTCTGGCGCGAAAGGCAAAGTGTTTTTTACTGAGATTTCTGTATCTTATGCTTCTTCTGGTTACTCAGTTACATACAAACCAGGAGCAGGTACTGGTACTAATAAAGTCATATCTGGTATTACTTCTGGTACAGCGCACTATGTTTTGGAAAATGAGGGGACTGGTAATCCCGGCTTTACAAAAACAGGTTATACCTTTTCTCATTGGAACACTGCTTCTAATGGTTCCGGAACTTCATATTATCATGACGATAATGAAGAACACAATCATTTTAGCGTTACTTCAAATACAGATTTATTTGCAATGTGGAGCGCAAACACTTATAATTTACAAACAGGATCTATGTCAAATGGAAGTGTTTCATTTACTGTTGGTGGAGCAGCTGCAACTACAGCAAAAACAGACCAAATTGTTACGCTTATAATTACACCGGCTTCTGGTTATGGATTGGATGAGTTGACTGTAACGAACGATGCAACATCAGAATCTGTTACGGTAACAGGCAATACATTTACAATGCCGGCAAGTGATATCACTGTAACAGCTTCATTCAAAGTCGCTCACAACCTTACATTCTATGTTAACGGAACTATAAAAGAGATTAGAGCCGTTGAGGATGGTAATCAAATCGGTACATTACCAACATTAACAGCTGGAGAAACTCCCGATGGTTTTGAACTGGTAGGATGGATAGCTGGAGAAAATTATTTTAATGCTACTACAGCTCCTGCATCATATATTAAAGCAACAGATGTTCCAACTGGCGATGCGACATACACTGCTGTATTCGCTCAATATTATGATGCTTCATTAGTAACTGGAGAACTTACAGAATCTGAGATTACAGCTAATATTACTAACAACACTTGCGCATATGGTACAGAAAAATCATATGAGGATAAATCAGATAATATAACATGGACTGCATCATGCTATACTGATGCTGCAAGTAGAAAATGGATGCAACTAAAATCCTCAAACGATGTATATATTAAAATAGAGGCGCCTAATAATATTAGGAGTGTTGAAGTTGTCATTTCTTCTACATCAAATGGATCAGGCGGTATAAACACACTCTCAATGCATACTGCATTTAGTGGAACTGGTACTATTTATCTAAGAACAACTGCTGCTGGCACAGGCGTTGGTAGTTTAGATGGTTCGGATGTGTCAAGTTATATAGCAACTATTAACCCATCAGGTAATAATAAAACTCTTTATCTTCAAGTAAGTGCGGGAGCTCGAATCTGGGGCCTTACAGTCAAACATGCTCCAAAAGCTTATAAAAACTACACCACTATCGTCACAAACGAAAGCATCGGTGGTGAAGTTACTGATCTCCGTATATTCGAATCAATATCAGCAACTGCCGACGTCACTAATAATGGCACAATCCATATCTTCGACGGTGGCGTTCTTGATATGGGCGCATACAATTTAACAAACACCACCGCCGCCAACCTCGTCATCGAAGACGGCGGTCAGCTCATCACCACATCAACAGGCGTCGCTGCTACAGTGAAAAGCCATATACTGGCAGCTACTGCAAAAGATGTCTCTAACTGGTATCTGATTTCTTCGCCTGTTAAAAATCCGACACTTTCGACAGCAACTAACCTGCTGGAAGGCACTTATGATTTCTTCCGCTACAACGAAGCTGAAGGTAAGTGGGAAAATCAGAAAACGGCTAACGGAGGTACAGGTTTTACTGCTATGACAACAGGACTCGGATATCTGTATCGTAATTCCGCTGCAATGGATATTACCTATAGAGGCGAAGTCAATGTGGCAGCAAGCCAGGCTGTAACAATTTCAGGCTCTGGCGATCTCCAAGGTTTCAACCTTATCGGCAATCCGTATACACACGATATTTACAAAGGTGCTGGCACAGCAATTCCTAACTCAAAAACAGATGATTACGCTCTCGGTACCGGTTTCTATACTTTGAAATCGGATGGAACATGGGATACTGGCACAGATAATACTACCGCTATTAAACCAGGCCAAGGATTACTCGTGAAGGCATCAAAAGCTGGAACAATCGTTATAGGCAACACAAATGCCAAAGCGGCTAAATCAAACAATGATAACATCATGTTTAAAGTGGAAAACTCAGAATATACTGATGTCGCTTACGCGTGGTTTGATAAAGGTGTTGGTCTTGATAAAATCAATCATCGCAATGCCGAGGCTCCTATGCTCTACATTAACCAAGAGGGTGTTAATTACGGTATTGCAACAATGAGCGACGATACTAAGTCATTCAACCTCAACTTTAAAGCAATGACAATGGGCAAATATACCTTGAGCTACAAGGCTAAAGGCAACTTTAGCTACCTCCATGTCATCGACCGCCTCACTGGAAATGATGTGGATATGCTTCTTGAAGGAGAATATAGCTTTATTGCGGCACCTGGCGATAATGAGAACCGCTTTATAGTGGTTCTAGAGTATCTAGAGGCTCTAGAAACTCTAGATGGCACCTTTGCCTATCAAAATGGCAACGATATCATAGTCAACGGCGAAGGCAACCTTCAAATCTTTGATGTGATGGGACGCTTGATTGCCTCCCAGGGCGTCAACGGAGTGGAGACGGTTAACGTTTCAATAACGGGAGTTTACATCTTTAAGTTAAATGAAAAAACACAGAAGATAGTAGTGAGATAGTAAAGGCGCGGCCGGCATTAAGGGCGTTAATGGCATTAATGGCTTTAAGGGCATTAATGACGGCCGCCAGGAAGTTAATAAAGGACAATCAAAAAAGCATA
>JAFYNO010000025.1 GCA_017549705.1 Bacteroidales bacterium
CAGACGTATGACCTCATCAAATACTTTACCATAGAAATTATAGACGCCATCGAGATAGACGCTCAGCACGTTGTCGGTAAAGTCCTGCGCCGACCAGTAATGCGAGGTATCGACAGGGTCTTGCAGACGATAGCTGTCGTCGCCGGTGCGTCTCTCGTAGGCCTGCATCGCCTTGATGGAAGCCCGCGAATGACCAGGTGTGTCGAACTCCGGAATCACCGCGATGCGACGATCCCAAGCATATCTTAAGATCTGTTTGTATTCCTCGCCAGTGTAAAACATCTTCTCACCAAAACGACCGTTAGCCTGCGGCTGCAACGCCACGGTCTCCTGCAGATCCCAGTCAGGCAAGGCATGACGACCGCTAAACTCGGTGAGGTCTGACAGGTCTTTGATCTCGAGGCACCACGACTCATCGTCGCCGATATGGAAATGCAAGGTGTTGAATTTATATGATGCCATGATATCGATGACTTGCATCACCTCATCGACGCTGCGGAAGTCGCGCGCCACGTCGAGCATGAAGCCACGATATTGGAAATCGGGCCAGTCTTCGATAACCATCGGCTGCAGCGGCTTCGGCAGCTTCTCGAGCGTCGTCTTGGCATAGAAAGCGCCGTCCTCATCGTCAGCCTCGATCAGAGGCTCGCCATCATCGCCTATCGTGATGCGATACCAGCCATCAGGATGGCTCTCAGCCGTCGTATTCTTAATTTGAGGGATGATGTCGGCTGGCTGCACCTCATAATCTGAGGAATAGTCTTTCTCGACTTTCTCAAAATCAAGGAAGTTATATTTCACCTTCATCGGGATGTCTTTCTTGTCTTTCTGTTGAAGGATGAAGCTCTCCGGTGCCCACGAATGGCGTGGCAGCGGACGGCCGTAATACCTCACTGTGACGGTGCCGCTCGTCGGGATGTCGATATACCATGCTGTGCCCTGATAATGGTTCATCTTCGGGCCTTCGACGATGGTCTTGCCGTCGTAGAGTTCCTGGAACCACACGCGTGAGCCTTCCGGCATGTTGTAAAGCACTAGGGTGTTCAGCGCGCTGCCGTCGTCCTGCTTAGCGCCTTCGGTCCATTCCGCCGAGGGGATGCTGTTGCATGCAAACATCACAAATGTCGTAAGTATGATGAGTAATGTCTTTTTCATTTTCTTTGAATTAGATTCGCAAAATTAAAGAAATAATTTTATTTTTGCAAAAATTTAATGGCTATGATTAACGATTTCGTTTACGACATCCCGGTGAGGATATATTTTGGCAAGGATCAGTTGTGCAACTTAGGTGCTGAGTTAAAGAAATACGGCAAGCGAGTGCTTATGACCTATGGTGGTGGTTCCATCAAGAAGACTGGACTTTATGACCGTGTTGTTAAAGAGGTCAAGGACGCTGCCCTCGAGCTCTTCGAGCTCTCGGGCATCGAGCCTAACCCGCGCATCGACTCGGTGCGCAAGGGCGCTCAGATGTGTAAGGAGCATAATATTGACGTGCTCCTCGCCGTCGGCGGCGGCTCCACCATCGACGCCACCAAGTTCATGGCGGCAGGCGCCTGCGTCGACCACGACCCGTGGGACTTCTTAGATCTCAGCAAACGCTCACCCATCGAGAAGGCATTGCCTATCGTGACGATATTGACGTTGTCGGCCACCGGCTCGGAGATGGACATGGGAGGCGTCATCAGCAACCCTGAGACCAAAGACAAAATCGGTCGCCTCGCTCCTGCCATGCTGCCTAAGGCGTCGTTCCTCGACCCAACGAACACCTTCAGCGTGAGTCCGTACCAGACAGCGTGCGGCGCAGCCGATATGCTGTCGCATATCTTCGAGGTATATTTCAACAACAACCTCGACCTTTACATGCTCGACTGTTTCATGGAAGGCATGATGAAGACCATCATCAAATACGCGCCTATCGCGATGCGTGAGCCCGACAACTACGAGGCGCGCGCCAACCTCATGTGGACCTCGTCGTGGGCCATCAACGGCTTCATCGACGGCGGCAAACGCCAGGCATGGAGCTGCCACCCGATGGAACACGAGGTGTCGGCGATCTACGACATCACCCATGGTCTCGGACTCGCCATCATCACTCCACGCTGGATGGAATATTGCCTCGACGACACGAATGTCGACAAATACGTGCAGTTCGGCGTCAACGTGTTCGGCATCGACAAGAGTCTGCCGAAGATGGAGATAGCTAAGAAAGCCATCGCGATGCTCAGCGACTTCCTTTTCAACACCTTAAAGTTGAAACGCACCTTCCCGGAGGTCGGCATCGATGAGACCAACTTCGCTATCATGGCGAAGAAAGCGGTCAACGGTGGCACACTGAAAGGATTCAAGCCGCTTCAACAGAAAGATGTTGAGAAGATTTTCGAAATGTGCATGAAATAGTCACTTGTCATTTCGACCGAAGCGAAGCGGAGTGGAGAAATCTACTCCTTTCAAATGCTGTAGATTTCTCCACTACGCCTGGCGGCTCCGGTCGAAATGACAATCCTTTATAACATTATTCTGACAAAAACCGGATAGTGATCCGAAGGGTTTCTTCGCGTTGTGTTGCTAAACCATATCTCCTGTGGTGCGTCATCGGCTTTTTCCGCGGCGGCAGGAGTCTCGTTTTCGGTCCAGTAGCTGTTGGTTAAAACACCGTAAGCTTCAACAGTCGTTGATGGCGATACGAAGACGTGGTCGATGCGGCTGGTGGTGAAATATTCGGTCTTGAACGCGTTGAAGGTGCCATTTTCGGCGAAGCGGATGCGCGCGGCTTCGTAGGAATCTTTCAAGAGACCTGAATCCGTGAAAATATTATAAATCTCGTTTGTCTGGTCGACGTTGAAGTCGCCTGTGAGGATAACCGGAGCACCTTGCGCAATCTCTTGGATGCGAGCCACGACCAGTTTCGCGGCTTCACGGCGAGCCACCACGCCAACATGGTCCATATGAAGGTTGAAGAAATAAAACGTGGTGCGATCTTTTTTCTTTTTTGCATTGACTTGGAACTTGCCCCAGGTGCAGATGCGGATGCAGGCGGCATCCCAGCCGAGACCAGGTTTTTCGGGCGTTTCGCTGAGCCAGAAGTTGCCGCTGTCGAGGAGCGTGAGTTGGTCTTTTTTATAGAAAATAGCCTCGTGTTCGCCAGCTTGAGCGCCGTCGTCGCGACCGATGCCGATGTAGGAGTAGCCATCGAGATTGGCTAGAAGATCTAAAAGTTGAGGATAAAGCACCTCCTGTGTACCAAAAATGAGCGGATTCATGAAGTTGACCTGATCGCAAATCACCTGGCAGCGCTTGGTC
>JAFYNO010000026.1 GCA_017549705.1 Bacteroidales bacterium
AGCTTCATTCTCTGGTACTTACATCAACGACCTGGGCTTCTTGTCGATGGGATTGCGCACCACAGCTACATTCGTTCCGCTGACGTTGGCGATGTTTTTCCCCGGCAGATTCCAGTCAAGATGGGTGTTTATCTCAATATTGTTCGGGACAGCTTGCTTAATAGTTGCAGAATTAGTATCTTTGCCTGTCGATTCAATCTATGTCGGATTGCTCGGCTCAATTATTTGTTGTTTAATAGGTTATAAAAATGAAAAGAGGATTCGGTAGTGACAACCATTCAGGCATCAGTCCTGAGGTTTTGAAAGCTATCGCCGATGCCAACTTGGATCATGCCTTGGCTTACGGTGATGATGAATATTGCGCTCGCGTGGAGCAGCTGTTCAAACAGCATTTTGGCGAACAGGCTGTGGTGTCGTTCGTGTTTAACGGCACTGGCGCCAACACCATGGCTATCGACGCTATGGTGCGCTCGCATGAGGCTGTGGTCTGCGCCGAGACAGCTCACGTCAACGTGGATGAATGCGGTGCCCCTCAGCGTATCGTGGGCTGCCGTCTTCTCACAGTCGACACTCCCGATGGCAAGCTGACGCCTGAGCTGGTGAAGACACGTCTGCATGGCTTTGGCTTTGAACATCATTCACAACCTAAGGCGATAACGATAACACAGTCGACGGAGCTCGGCACTCTTTATACAATAGATGAAATCAAGGCGCTGGCAAATCTGGCGCACGAATATGGCATGTATCTGCATGTCGATGGTGCTCGTCTCGCTAATGCCGCTGTGGCCTTAAATTGCACCTTCAAAGAGATGACGACAGACGCCGGCGTGGATGTCGTCTCATTCGGCGGAACAAAAAACGGCTTGATGATAGGGGAGTCGGTGGTGTTTCTGAACACAGAGCTGGCGAAAGATTATAAATACCGCCGCAAGCAAGGACTGCAGCTATGCTCGAAGATGCGCTTCCTCGCCGTTCAGTTTGAGGCTTATTTTAAAGACGACCTCTGGCGCCGCAATGCGGAACATTCCAACCGTATGGCGCAGCTTTTATATAATAAGGTGAAAGACATCCCGCAAGTGAAAGTGATGTATCCCGTTCAAGTCAATGGAGTATTTGTGCAGCTGCCTCGTGAGGTATGGACAGAGCTTCAGAAACAGTATTTCTTCTACGACTGGGATATAGACAAAAATATCGTCCGCTGGATGTGCTCGTTCGATAGCAGTGAGGACGACATCTTAAGTTTCGTCGAGGCTCTGAAGAAGCTGCTTTAGCAGCTTCTTCGGCCTCAACACCAATTCAAACTTTTATTAACTATTAACTATTGTTTCTGGTTATCTACTTTATGTTTCAAGGCGTAACCTGCGCCAAGAGCAGTGAGGATTAAAAGTCCACTACCAAGTGGTTCTGTGTTTTCTCCTTGACCGAACATTCCCCAAGCAGGCAATGCCTGGATTAGACCTGAGCTGATAGCGTCATCACTGCGGCTACCAGCCCAGTCATTGATAAAGGCGTCATTTCTCCCCTGTGCGTTGACGCTCACGCACATCAAAAGTGTAATAATGGTTAATATATACTTTTTCATTTTAAATTTCTATTTTAATTATCTAACAACAATTTTTTGAGTTTTAATATCTTCACCAAGCATTCTGAAGATGTAGACGTTTTCTGACGGAACGTTCACTGTCTGGATGCCGTTTACCATAGTGTTCATCACCATTCTTCCTGTGATATCGAACACCTGGAGCTCACCGTTGCCATTGACGATGATGTCGTTGCCGTTCTGCCATGCGAAGACGTCGTTCTCAACTGAGCTGCTGTTATAGCTGAGTCTCACGATGAAACGGTCTGCATTGTCTTTCTCCGTGCCAATGAATGAATATGTATTGTCAACAAGCATGTCAACGTCCTCGCCTGTAAGTCTGTCGATCAGGTGGAGATAGCTGAAATTGCCGTTAGCTTTCATGTTGAGTGTGTAGCTGCTCAAGGCTTTTGTCTTGAAGCAGAGACTGATGCTCTGTGTCTTTTCGCTCACATTAGCTGAAGCGTAGTTGCTGCCATCATAATTGATGTAAAGCATAGGAGCCTGCTCGTTGACATGGTTGATCTTGTTGAATCCTTTACCATCTTTGAACTCTATGCAAGCCACGTCAGTGTATTTGTTGTTGCTAACAGTGAACCAGATGTTATCGTTGTTAACTCTCTGTGCCTTTGGAGCATCAGCGGTATTCTTGATTACCAAATCATGAGCTTCTTTAGCTTGGACGGCGAAAGCTGTGCATGGTGCTATTGCTGTGTTGTCATCGCAAATATTCCATTCTCCTTCTGGAGTCAAAATACAATATTTTGATTTGAGTTTATCGTCCGAGAAAGCCACACCTTTATATATATTATGTGAGTAAGGGTTTCCAAGGAGGTTACCACCAGCAAGATCACCAAGGTTATTGTTGCAAGTGACAGTGTATTTAACTTCTTCGTTAGTGCTTCCAATGAAACTCATGTCACCGTCATAAGTTGAACGGTAGATATATCCGCGACCGTTTTCAAAACTGTTGAACAAGTTTGAAGGATCTCTATATTCTTCCCATGTACGAGTTGTTCCGTTGTATCTGTAGATGTTGTGTCTGATACTCTCATCGGTGAGATTATGTACTTCTTCAAATGTCAAGCTGTTGACAGGAGATGCCAAAGTGTTCCAAACTTTATCTTTAGCTGTTGCTCCTACAACATTCTTGTGAATTTTAGCTTCAACTGAGTTGCCGCACAAGAACTGAGCGCCAGCTTCAACTTCGATGGAAGCTTTAGAACCCATAGCAATATTGTTGACATTAGCGCTATAACCTTCAGGAATTGTGACAGAATTGTTCAATTTTACATAACTGCCATCCGTTGGTATATAATTATATTTCCAATTATTTGAGTCGCTCCATTTACCAGTTTCTTGAAGCTCATAGCGTTCAACAAACTTTACAACAGAGTTGTTGTTATTACTGTATACATAGTTGATACCATCATTACCCCTGACAAGGTTATATGAATATCCAGTGTTATCTGAATAATCGCGACCGAAGAAATTTATTGTATCGTTGTGTAATGAAGCGCCTGGAACATATCTGTATTCACCTTCACTTGTAATGAATTGTCTTGAGATCATGTTCTCAGGAACATCTTTCAATGCTGATTTGCCTTTTACATCTAATCCCGTGTAGGTATAGTCATTAATATAATAGGTGTTATTGTCAAAAGTTGCATTGTTAGACGATTTCAATCTGTGGAATGTTGCCATGCTATTGTTGAGCTTGCTATCATTAGGCTTAACATCGATTTCACCAGCCATGATGCAATTTGTGTATTTTACTCTGTCGTTCACCCAAGCGACAAAACCTGTGCATTTATTTGCTTTTTTAGGGCTGTCGATTTCTTTAATCCATCCGTCGAAGATGCAGTTTTCAAACTCGATGTTACCTTTCTCGCACTGACCGACGAAACCGCCATGTGTGCAATCGTCAGGCTTGCCTTGGATAACTGTAACAATATCGTGAATACTGATGTGAATGCTGCTGATGCAATTGATGATTTGGGTTGCTTTGCCATCAGTGTTATTTGCGTAGGCGATGAAACCGCCTGCGAATTTATGATTAGTCTTAATGTCTCCGGTAACTGTAAGGTTTTTGATGATGGCACCGCTTGTTACACCAAATGGAGCAGCGTAATTCTCTTCTCTGTCCATGTAAATGTTCAATGTATGGAAATTACCATTAAAAGTGCCTTTGAATTTGTTGTCGTCAGTTCCGACTAATGTTGTGAGGGGACTGTCTACCGAACCTAAGTTAATGTCGGCGTTAAGTTCGTAATAGGCATTTGAATATTCACCATTATTAATAATAGAGGTGAATGTTGCCCAATCTGCGGCATCATTGATGAGAAATGGGCTGGCTGAAGTGCCATTGCCGGAAAGCGTCGCCTGTCCAAAGGCCATTCCGACTGTTGTGATTAACGCGAGGAGAGTCATCGTGAATCTCCTCGCTAAAATGTCTGTTGTAATAGTCATTGTTTTGCGTTTGAAATTCGAACGCAAAAGTATAACAACCGCGCGTAACACGCTTTATTCTACGTGTAAAAGATTTTATTGTACGTGTAAAAGATTTTATTGTACGTGAAAAATTTTATTCTACGTGTACAAAAATTTATTCTCCGTGTAAAATTTTATTCTCCGTGTATTTGGGAGATATATTCCTTCGGAGAGACCTTCTTAACACGCTTGAAAACTTGCGAGAAAGCACTGCCTGAGGAGAACCCTGATGTCATAGCCACCATCTCGAGTTTCGCGGTCGGATCGTTCTTCAAAACATCACATGCATGCTCGATACGTAGCTTGTTGACCAGGCGGTAGAAAGACTGATATTGGCTTCGCGAGATAACCTCACTGAGATAATTTCTGTTGATATGTAAGATATCTGTAAGGTCATTCATGGTGAAATGCTCTTCAAGATATAGCTTCTTTTCCTTGATAACACCGATGATCTTTTCCTCAGTTTCAAT
>JAFYNO010000027.1 GCA_017549705.1 Bacteroidales bacterium
AGGTTCCTTACCTTTCAGACTACTTTTTATTGGCTCATTGCTTTCAAAGAACTCGCAACCTCCGTTTTCCGTCGATTGCGGATGCAAAAGTACACACTTTTTCTTTCCACGCAACACTTTTTTAAAAATTTTTTTAAATATTTTTTCAACCCCTGAAAATCAACGCCTTGCAATATGAATTTCGGAGAATAATGCGAAAAAACAGGCCTTAGAACCGTATGTTTCGAGACTGTTTTTCGCATTATCCGGAAAAATTCTACGCCAATGTAACATTATTTGACGAAAATTTCATTAATTTTGATTAATTTTGTTCTGGCAAAACACGTCCTTTGATCTGTAATTTCACCTCATTGTTTTTCTTTGCATTGGAAAAAACAGTCACTGATTTGCTGAAGCCACCAGTTTTATGCGTGTTTTTATAAATCAATTTTATTTTGTCCGATTTGCCCGGAAGAATTGGTTCTTGCGGCCACTCCGCCACAGTACAGCCACAAGAAGACTTAGGAGTTGTCAATATAAGCGGTTCTTTTCCCGTATTCTTAAACTCAAATTCGTATGAGGCATCACCTTTATATATAATATCCCCAAAATCGTGAACGGTTTCTTTGAATTTGACTTCTTGTGCAAAACCTGCAACGCACAATACTAATAACGTACTGAGTAAAACAAATAACTTTTTCATTTTTTGATGATTTTTAATTAATACTAAGTTTATTTGAAGATCTTCAGGACGCAAAAATATAGCAAAATTTCGCAACTTTTCAAAAGTTTTTAGCAACTTTTAGCAACTAAATTACATTTTTTCAAATGATAATCAATATATTAAAGGATTTTAACCATAAATATTAGATAAATACTTGACCAAAAAATCCTGAACATTTTCGTCTGTTTTCAGTATTTCTTTTATCAAATTTACTCTTTTATTAGCCGCCTGATATGACACTTTCATCAAAGCAGCCACCTCGCTCGTTGAAAAACCAAGAAGACAAAGACAGCTATAAACGATATTTTCACCTTTAACTCCAAGATTATCAACAAGTAATGAAGAAAAATCGGGGAAACAACTATTAGCGTTACTCAGCAATTGGAGTTTTTCCCGATTGTTAAGAGCCAAGCTATAGCAGTCGGCTATTGTTTTCCTGCTCACATCTCGCACTTCCACCCTGTTTTTTATTAAAACACAGACTTCTCTATTCTCAAAATCATTAAAACGGTGTGAAAAATCGATGCCCACAGCCTTCTTCCGCGCATTTTCTGTCACATTATTCTTTCGGTCCATAGATTTTTGAATGTCATTCAACTTCTTTTCAGAATCTTTTCTCAATTTTTCAAACTCTTTCTCCTTCCGATTTCTATACCTTCTTAATATATAATAAGAAACCACAGCAAAAAATAGAATGACAATTATCACATAAAAATTTAGCGTTTTTCTTCTAACTTGCGCTTTTTCAATTATTTCATTATTCTGAAAATCATGATAAAGCGTCAACATCTTTGAAGTCGACGAGAAACCATTATTCAAATTGTTATATAACGAGAAAAATAAGTCACTGTATTTAAAATAAACAGCCGTAGTATCACCTTTTTCACGATACAATTCGACAAGGTCGGCAGAGGCTGCAGCTACAACTCGCTTGTTGCCTGACAAGGCTCTTTCATAATGAATTATCGCCGAATCCAACTCGTTTTCACAGAAATAGCATTTTGCAACACCATATTCATATTCGGGAACATCTGATTTTACCGAAGTTTTGAGAAGCTCTTCAAATAATCTCAACGCAGAATCATAATCACCGTTTTCAAAATATACATTCGCATTGCAAAACTTTATTTTGTTGTTGATCTCTGCTTTTTCTTCAGAAAAATCTTGAGCTCTCGATGCACACTCCATCGCTTCATAATAGCAATAATTAGCAATCAAGCAATCATACAAACCATTGTATATCAATGCCTTTATATTGTTTTTAGAAAAGACCAAACAACCGACACCATTGGCCTTTACTGTTTTCAGCGCTTTAAAATAATGATCTACGGCATTCACAAAATTGTCGTTTTCAAATTCTTTAACACCATAAAAATAATATGCTTTTACCTTCTGTTCCTGCAAAAAATCATTTTTAGGATACAAAAATGTCAAACTATCGTAATAGTTGACTGCCGACATCAATTCATCTCCATCATTTTGCGGACAATTGTTAAGACAATGAGCTTCAGCCAGAAGTAATTGATATTCAGGATTATTATAATGATTTGTGTCTTGTTCCAAAACAAAAAGCGCATCTGCCGGTGATGTTTTCATCATCTCGCGAATCTCAATGAATTTCTCAGACGAATGCCAATCGCCATAACGGCTCGAGCATGCCGCTAAAGCTATAAAAACGGAACAAATTATAGCTAATTTTATCTTCACTTTGCAAAGATAATGAAAAAATGATTTTAGATGGCAACAGAAAACAAAAAAAAAGACGCCATAAATGACGTCTTTTTTTGCGGTGCCGAACGGGCTCGAACCGTCGACCTCCTGCGTGACAGGCAGGCATTCTAACCAAACTGAACTACGGCACCAGTTCTGTTTTGAACGGTGCAAAGATACGACCTTTTTATTTACCTGCAACATATTTTTGAAAAATTTTTAAAAAAAATATTTATTACACATAACAGCTTGCTATTCAATATATTACAATTTTAAAACATATGCACCCTCTTTATTGACATCATAATACCTCAACCCTATCTCATCTGATTTTTCAATAATCTTTTTGCGCAAATACTCTGGCACACTACCATCAATAATAAGTAAATCAACGACATAGCTGTTTAAAAGTTCCTCCACATCGACTTTGTTACGACCATAGACAATGAAACAATCTACATGTGGTCGATATGGTAATTTTACGCCAAAAGTTGATTTTTTATCAAAAAATGCAACAGTTTTGCCGACAAACGACAACATATTATTGACCTTTTTTAAGTATGAGTTATCGTATTCAGCTTCGTCAATAGGTAAAATTATACCATTTGAATAAACCCCTTCCTTTATCAAGTTGTTATCAACGCTGTAACTTGCCATATAAGGATTATTAGCAATCATAGTATCGCAAACAAGCACATGATTACGACCGCAAACAAAGTCAATAGCAGTATTTTTGTTCATCGAAAAGACCGTAAAACTCAATTGCTCTCGTTGCATCATTGCTCGTGTTAACTGAGAAGTACTGAAAATCAATAAGATAAATAGTATACTAAAAATCATTAGCTTCTTCTTTTGTTCTATTAGCATCATAAAGAGCAAAAGTGCCAGCAAAAGGCATACAAACTCCACACTGTTAATATACAACCCTTTAATAATTGAAAATGGAAGATTTTCAATCCATGACACAATATTATTCATAGCAAAAATCATCCACTTCACACAAAAAGCCACACCTATATTAATATAAGGTATAAATGAGACAAGCAGCATCACAATACCACCGATGATGACAACACTTGAAATTGGACCCATGAATAGATTGCTGAGCCAGAAATAGCTTGGAAATTGATGAAAATAGTAAATTGAGAACGGCGCTGTGGCAATCTGTGCGGCTAAAGTCACCGACATCAATTCCCAAAGTTTATCAAGGAATTTATACTTCATGTAAAATAAATTATTTATCGGACGTTGCAGCACAACAATGCCAATAACAGCACTATACGAAAGCAAAAAACCCACATTAAATAAATTAGCTGGGTTTATACATAACAATAGAAATGCAGAAGCCGCTAAACTATTTATTACCACTCCATTACGTTCTACCATCTCACCAATAATTACGAAAGAGAGCATTATCGTAGATCTCAATATTGACGGTGCCAGACCAGCCAATAATGCGTAAAGCCATATTAAAAGCAGTAGCAGCACCTGCTTGAGCTTATATTGCCATGACTTATTCTTTTTCAAAAAGCTCAGCATATACGAGAAAACCATAAAAACCACTCCCACATGCATCCCAGATACACAAAGTATATGCATAGAACCGGCCGCTACGTATTTTTGTCTCAATTCCGATGGCAAAGTGTCATCATAACCAAGTAAAATAGCTGCAGCCACAGCATATTCATCTCCTTCAATACCTAAATATTGCAGAGTTATTAGCAAGAAGTCGCGTAAACGATACGAATACTCATATATTGGGTTTGCTCGTCTATACTCTAACTTTTCCCAGCAATCACTTTTTAGATATATCTGTCGCCTAACACCTTTACGAAAAAGATACTTCTGATAGTCAAATTGTTCAGGATTTTTTGGCGAATCGACTAGTTTAGGCGGTTCATGGAAAACGATAACATCACCATACTTTAGGCTTTTAGAAAGCTCATTTTTCTCAAAATATGCCATCACTAAACCTACATCCGATTGCATTTGCAACATTACTTTAATCGTTTTCTCTTTCTCAGTCGGGCTTTCCGCTATACAGGCAACATAAGTATCGCTATCGTTATCCAAATCACCATTTCTAATATGGACGACAGCAACACCTATTAATATAAGGTATAGATTCAATAGTACACCAAAAACCCATCGATATCTGTAATTTTTAACCACAGAATGTATAACAAAAAGCGATATTCCCAGGAAAATAACAGCAAAAAGTATGATATCAATAATAATATCAGACATATTCAAACACGTAAACGCCAACCAGATGCCCAAAGCAAAAGGCATAAGCAGTCGAATGAAAGGATATTTGAACCAATTTATCATACTTACATGTTTATCCACATGCAAGATACAAAGAAATGGCCGAGGACAAAAACTTTTCCCCGGCTAATTTTCTTTCTTTTTTGTGTAAATAATGTTAAAAACTATTGGTAAATGTTAAATATTTTAACACTATTTTCATTTTTTTGTAATATAAGATATTATTGTCTCAGCAGCTCTGTCGGAAGCACCTGTATTACCCAAAGTAAACTTAAGCTCTTCATAATCCTCAAGCAGTTTTTTCTGACGTTTCGAGCTATTCAACAATGACTGCAACTCATCTCTTATATTGCGAGCAGTCATGTCGTTTTGTATTAACTCCTTGACAACCAATCGATCCATGATCAGGTTCACCAGGCATATATATTTGACTCTTGCCAAATGCTTAGCTATGACATATGATATTTTATTAGCCTTGTAGCATACCACTTCTGGTACATCAAGCAAAGCCGTTTCCAAAGTGGCTGTACCTGAGGTAACCACAGCTGCGCTTGACAATTGCAGTAATTGATATGTTCGGTTTATCACCAGTCTAACGTTAGACTTCTCTCCTATGATTTGTTTGTAGAAACTCACTGGTAATGATGGCGCACAAGCTATAACAAATTGATAATTAGGCATCATTTTAACGACATCAAGCATAACATTGAGCATTCTGGTGACCTCCTGCTTTCTACTTCCTGGAAGCAATGCTATAAGTTCTTTTTTGGGGCTAAGGCGATTTGCTTTGTAAAACTTATTTTTATCTACACTTTCAATTTTAGCAATTTCGTCAAGTAAAGGATGTCCAACAAATTGACAATCAACATCATAGTTATCATAAAACTTCTTCTCGAAAGGCAGTATACATAGCATTTTGTCGACCACTTTTTTGATGGTATAAACCCTACGACGTTTCCATGCCCATACTTGGGGTGAAATATAGTAAAATACTTTAAATCCTTTCTTCTTTGCCCATTTAGCAATTTTTAAATTGAAGCCTGGATAATCAATTAATACAAGTGCGTCAGGTTTAAACTCCTCTATGTCTTTTTTACAAATGTTAAAATTTTTTAAGATTTTTCCTAAATTTGTTAACACTTCGACGAAACCCATGAACGCCAAATCATGGTAATTTTTCACCACATTGGCACCGTTTCTCCGCATCTTTTCACCGCCCCACGCTCTAATCTTCGCTCCCGGGTCCCTCTGTCTTATCGATGCCACGAGGTTCGAGCCGTGCAAATCGCCGGAAGCCTCACCTGCTATAATGTAATACTTCATTTTTCAAAACTTTTTAATTTGTCCATGACATCGTAAGCCGTCCAGTCGTAATGTGTAGGCACTATTGATGCGTAGTTGTTTTTCAGTGCCCAGATGTCAGTGTCAGTGCCTTCATCCTCTACTATAAAAGTGCCGCCAATCCAGAAATAATCGCGTCCGTGCGGATCTTTACGCTGGTCGAAAATCTCCTTCCAACGTGCCTTCGCCTGACGGCAAATCTTCACGCCTTTTATTGGATTATCTTCAGTAGCTTTTGGAAAATTCACGTTCAAGCAAACGCCTTTCGGAAGTCCTTCTTTCAGGACTTTTTTCGTTATGTCAAGGATATAATTGTCGAGATTGTCGAAATTCGCGTTTGGCGAGTAATCCTCGAGGCTGAAGCCTATTGCCGGGATGCCGTCCATGCAGGCTTCCACCACGGCAGCCATTGTGCCTGAATAGATTACGTTTGTTGAGGCATTCGAGCCATGATTTATTCCCGATACCAAAAGATCAGGATATTCATCCATTATCATCTGGAAACCAACCTTTGCGCAGTCAACCGGACAGCCGTTCAAGACATACATCTCAAAGCCGTCTCTTTTTTCTAACTGTCTGAGTCTCAACGGTTCATTAATCGTCATTGAGTGCCCTTGCGCCGACTTTATCTGCTCTGTCGACACCACAATCACCTTCCCTATCTGGCTCATCAAATCAGCTAGTTTTCTTAAGCCTTTCGCCAAATATCCGTCATCATTCGTTACTAAAATAGTCGGTTTTCTTTCCATCTAAAACTCCTTTAATACTTTATACAATTTCTGCGTAGGCAGACCCATAACATTAAAATATGAGCCTTCTACATTGCTCACGCCGCAATAGCCGATCCATTCTTGAACGCCGTATGCGCCCGCTTTATCGTAAGGTTTATAATTATCAATATAATACTCAATCTCTTGATTATCAAGCATTTCAAATGTCACTTTCGAAATCACCGAGAATGTTTTCGTCTTCTCCTTAGTGTGGACGGTCACTCCAGTCACCACCTTGTGCACCTTGCCTGACAGCTCATTTATCATCCTGACCGCATCAGCCCTGTCTTTAGGCTTACCCAAAATCTCATTTTCAACAATAACGACAGTGTCGGCAGTGATAACCATATAATTATCAGGCAGTTCCGAGTCTTCAAAAGCTTTAGCCTTCTTCAAACTTAAAAACGGTGCGACGTCAATAGAAGGCAGACGAGAAGGATAACTTTCCTCGACTTCCTTTGTCAATATAGTGAAATCAATACCAATGCCTTTCAAAAGCTCTTGTCGGCGAGGCGATTTCGACGCCAAAACGATATTATATTTCTTTAAATTGTCTAACATTATTTAATAAAAAACATTGATAAAACTCCAATTAACATACTGATTTTCAAAAACATAGACTGAAGACGAAATTGTTTTTCAGTTCTCATCGATTTTTCTGTAACAAGACTCGTAAAATTGTTCACTATCACAAAAAACACTAATAATCCCGATGCATATAGCATGTAATGCGTGATATTACAACCCAACCCGTTGAAATAATCAGCCGCATTCCAAATCATAACACAAGTTACAAAACTCAAAACAATCACGATAATTTGTGCAGCGGTCATGCCCCAGATTATCGGAATCGTGCGGCAATGCTGGCGTCCGTCGCCTTTCACGTCCTGCATATCTTTCACGATTTCGCGAATCAATGTCATCAAGAAGGCGAAAACGGTGTATGCCATCGCCAAATGCAGCGAGATTTGCATCATGACGTTATAATTGTCAGCCAAAAGGTTCTCTTTTGCCAGATAAAGCATCACGAAAAGCCAAGGCACAAAAACAGCGAAAGCCACTGACGATGAAACGATTAGATTACCGAAAACAAGACTTTTCTTATACGTTTTAGAATAAGAATACAGGATGCAAGCCAGCAGAACCATGCAACCGAAAACGGTTATGAATTTACTACCGTTCATCAACAGCGTCGCAACCAAAGCGCAGGCTAAACCTATGACTGTCAATGTCCAATAAAAGAAATTGCATTGTTTTTCGGTAAATATCTTTCCAACGATCAATTTATCAGGCTTGTTGATTTCGTCAATTTCTTTGTCAAAAATATCGTTGATAACGTAGCCACCTGCTTGGATTAATACCATTGAAATCACCAGTAAAGTAAAGCCAATCGTGCTATCCATGCCCACGAGGTTATGATACACGAGGCACATCATCAGCGCCGTGATTATCAAATTTGGCCAGCGTACCAGTTTGAAAAATGATCCTAATTTTTTCATTACCATAAATGATTTTCAAAGTCCTTCATCCAGTTATCCTGGACCTTAAGCACCTGCTCAATGATATCGCGTACCGCGCCTTTCCCGCCATCTTTATTGCTGATATACACGCTTATCTGCTTGATTTCCTCGGAGGCGTCGGCGGGGCACACAGGCACTCCGACCATCTGCATCACTGGATAATCAGGCATGTCGTCGCCCATATAAACAATCTGCTCTTTCTTGAGGTTTTTCTCCTTCATGTATTCCTCTAACTTAATAATTTTGTTGGGAATATGAGTAAAAACGTCTTTCACGCCGAGCATTCGCATACGAGCCGTCATTGATTCAGCATAACCACCTGAAATAACTGCAACATTGTATCCCAAACGCACTGCAAGCTGTAGTGCAAAGCCATCCTTCACATTTGTCGCGCGCAACCCTTCTCCATTAGGCATCATTATGACATCGCCTTGTGTCATAACTCCATCATAATCAAAGATAAAAGTCGTTACGTCTTTTAAAAGCTCTTTATAATTTTTCATTTTTCTGATAATTTTCAAGTATATAATTTGTCAACATTTTATAAATCCCTTGTTCTTGGGAATTGTCAGATAGCATTTTAACATGCTCTTCGATAGTTGCGAAATCACCACGTCGGGCAGGACCTGTGAGCGCTTTTTCAGGCGAAATCTCAAATAATTTTTGAATCATCTCCATCACCAAAGGCTTCATCAGATCCAAGGTCAATCCATTATTTTTCAATAGTTTATCACCTATTCCAAGCATCACATTGGTGAAATTTGAAACATAAACCGCGGCCAAATGTATTGCCTTGCGCTGCTCGTCGTCGCAAAACACCACTTTGTTCGAAAACTGCTTTGCAAATCGGCCAAGCATCTCAACATCATCCGGCGAATTTGCATAAATTAATAAAGGTATCTCGTCGAACGATATTTCGCGCTCTTTACTCATCGTCTGTAACGGATAAAAAATCCCAAACCGCATGCATCTGTTCAACAATTCCGACGACTTTGTTCCTGATGTATGAACCACAAGTCCTTTATAATCAAGAAGATGCTCGGAAACATCAGCAATTGCATCGTCTTTCACAGCAATTATCGACAAATCCGATTCAAGCACTTTTTCGTAATCAGATACGGTTTCAACGCCCAAATCTTCATGCATTTTTGCCGCTTTTTCAGGATTTCTTACAAAGATACAATAAGGCTCTA
Organism: Bacteroidales bacterium; assembly: GCA_017549705.1. Lineage (GTDB taxonomy): Bacteria > Bacteroidota > Bacteroidia > Bacteroidales > F082 > Limimorpha. Next base: position 9,506 of record JAFYNO010000027.1, read on the forward strand.
TCTCTTTGCTTTTCAATATTTTACAAAGAGTATAGGCTACATTTCCCGCCCCTATTATAGCTATCTTCCCAAACTGTGGCATAGATTTATTTCAAGCTACGAAATTACAAAATTTTTCCGAACCTCAAAAAACAAAATAAATTTTTCATTGCAGATTGAAATTTTTGCAATATTTTTGCGTTTACATTGTTATTAGAATATAAGTATAAAATCACAATAAAATGATTGAGACAGACATTCGCGAATTAAACGAAAAGATTCAGAGAGAGAGTCAGTTTATCGACTTGATTAACATGGAAATGAGCAAGGTCATCGTGGGTCAGAAGCACATGACGGAGCGTTTGCTCATCGGTTTGTTGTCGAATGGTCACATCCTTTTGGAAGGTGTCCCTGGATTGGCTAAAACATTAGCTATCAACACTTTGGCAAACATCGTAGACGCTAATTTCAGCCGTATTCAGTTCACCCCAGACCTTCTACCTGCCGACCTCATTGGTACAATGATTTATAGCCAAAAGACAGAGGAATTCATGGTGAAGAAAGGCCCAGTTTTTGCAAACTTTGTGTTGGCAGATGAGATTAACCGTTCACCAGCGAAAGTTCAGAGTGCATTGCTAGAAGCTATGCAGGAGCATCAGGTGACAATCGGAGAAAGCACCTTTGCCTTGCCGGATCCGTTCTTGGTTATGGCAACACAGAACCCAATTGAACAAGAAGGGACATATCCACTGCCGGAAGCACAGGTCGACCGTTTCATGTTGAAAGTCGTCATCGACTACCCGAAAAAAGAAGAGGAAAAGGTGATATTGCGTCAGAATATCAACAAGGAATATCCTGAGGTCCATAAGGTTACGTCAACAAAAGACATCTTGAACGCAAGAAAAGTCTGTCGTGAGGTTTATCTCGACGAGAAGATCGAAAACTACATCACCGATATCGTTTTTGCATCACGTTATCCCGAGGAGTTTAAGTTGAAGAAGTTCGCTGGTATGATCAGCTACGGTGGTTCTCCACGTGCATCAATCAGCCTTGCATTGGCAGCCAAGGCTTATGCATTCATCAAACGCCGCGGTTATGTCATCCCAGAGGATGTGCGTGCCGTCGCCCCAGATGTTATGCGCCACCGTATCGGCTTGACCTACGAGGCAGAAGCAGAGAATATCACAACAGAAGATATCATCAATGAGATTTTGAATATTGTTGAGGTGCCGTAATGGAAGCAACAGATTTATTTAAGAAAGTCAGGAAAATCGAGATTAAGACACGCGGTCTGACCAACCACATCTTTTCTGGTCAGTACCACAGCGCGTTCAAAGGTCGAGGCATGACATTCAGCGAGGTGCGCGAATATCAGTATGGTGATGATATCCGCAACATCGACTGGAACGTCACCGCACGATTCCACAAGCCTTTTGTCAAGATTTTCGAGGAAGAGCGTGAGATGACGGTGATGTTGCTCATCGACGTGTCAGGTTCCAACGACTTCGGCTCAGTTGACGCGACAAAACGTGACATCACAGCGGAACTCGCGGCAGTGCTGGCGTTCTCGGCGATTCAGAACAACGATAAGGTCGGCGTGATTTTCTTCAGCGACCAAATTGAGAAGTTCATTCCGCCAAAGAAAGGCTCCAGCCATATCTTGCGCATCATCCGTGAAATCGTGACTTTCACGCCTCAACACAAAGGCACCGACATCGGCGAAGGCCTGAAATTCTTGACAAGTGCCATAAAAAAGCGCACCACTGCATTCCTCATTTCCGACTTTGTGACAAGCAAACCATTCGAACAAGAAATGAGAATCGCAGCAAGAAAGCACGATCTTATCTCATTAAGAATCACTGACAAACGAGAACTTATCATCCCTAAAATAGGATTGGTAAGGTTTCGCGACAACGAGACAGACAAAGAATTCTGGGTTGACACCTCGACGAATGCATGGAATCAGGCTTATCAGAAATATGTGCAGCATGAGACCACGGCGCTCAACAAGACTTTCGCCAGCAACGGCGTAGATAACACATTGATTTACACCGACGAAGACTACGTCAAACCTCTTATGCAACTTTTTAAAAGAAGAGAATCGAGAAGATGAAAAAGCTTCATTTCATATTGTTATTCTGCATGATGGCATTCATAAGCTTCCATTGCGATGCGCAGATGGTATTCTTCAACGGAAGAAGCACTGTCGACACCATCATGGTAGGACAACCATTTGATTATCAGCTATCTTTGACAATTCCTAAAGACTATTTCGTCGATTGGCAACAGTTTGGCGACACCTTAAACAATGCCATCGACGTCATCGAAGTGGGAGAAGTCAAAACAAAGGAGCTGAACAACAGCGACAATGTCATAATGACACAAAATCTCAAATTGACATCGTTCGATACTGGCTATGTTTACGTTCCGGAAATAAAGATCTCATACAGCAAAAGCTTAAAAGACAGCATCCGCTACACCTTGCGCACTAACGAGAAAGAGCTTTATGTGACGACAATCGCTGTTGATACCACACAAGCTTTCAAGCCAATAAAAGGCGTAATAAAACAAGGCGTCACCGGAAAAGAGATTCTACCTTGGGCATTGATAGTCATAGTTTTAGGAGGCATTGCATACCTAATTTATTATCTTAAGACTCACAAGAAAGTCAAGGAAGAGATTGTTGAAGAAAAGAAAAAACCTGTCATTCCTGCTATTATCACAGCACGCGCCAAGCTTGCTGAAATGAAAAACAACGAGCTTTGGAACTCTACACAAACTAAGGATTATTATACTGATTTGACAGATATTGCAAGAGAATATCTTGAAGGTCAGTTTGATATTGACGCTGTTGAGATGACGACAGATGAGATTATGAGTGCTGTTAATGAATTGAATCTCAACAGTGTAACAAAAGCAAAATTACAAGACACACTCACTACTGCTGATTTTGTCAAATTTGCGAAAGCTAATCCTACAGCAGAACAGAACAAGCAGTCATTCAGTGACATAAACAACTTCGTTGAAGATAGCTACGTTTATTTCCAGGAAGAGGAGAAAAAGAAGGAGGAAGAAAGTAGATGAGTTCAATAGAATTTGCATCGGCATATTATCTTTACGGATTGATAATCATTCCGTTACTGGTCGTATGGTATATCTTATCAGGTAGAAAGCATCAGGCGTACGTGAAATTCACCGACACCAGTTTTTTCTCGGAGATGCCAAAGAGTTGGAAGATATATGCCCAGCACATACTTTTTGCGCTTGAGATGTGTGCTTTAGCACTGTTAATCATAGCGTTAGCACGTCCACAAAGCAGCTCAAAAAATCAAAAAATAAACATTGAAGGCATTGATATTGTGCTCACTGTCGACTTGTCGAGCAGTATGCTAGCACAAGACCTCAAGCCAGACCGTCTGGAGGCTGCCAAGAGCATCAGTGCCGACTTCGTAAAAGGACGTCCTGAAGACCGCATGGGACTTGTCGTTTTTGCAAGCGAAACATTTACGCAAGTGCCTTTAACCACTGACCATAGCATGCTTTTGAACATGATGAAGGAGTTGAAGTGCGGTATGCTCGAAGATGGCACTGCAATTGGCGACGGTCTTGCCTCATCGGTCAGCCGCCTCAAAGACAGCGAAGCCGTCTCTAAAGTGGTGATTCTGCTCACCGATGGTGACAACAACGCCGGTTCTATTGACCCAGCAACAGCAGCTGAGATGGCCAAGTTGTTCGGCATCAGAGTGTACACCATAGGCGTAGGCACCAGAGGCACGGCACCTTATCCAGTGCAGACACCGTTCGGTGGCATTCAATACCAACAAATTCCAGTTACCATCAACGAGCCATTGCTGCAACAGATAGCAGACGACACCGGCGGCAGATACTTCCGCGCAACGTCAAATGAAAAACTGCAACAGATTTACGAAGAAATCGATAAACTCGAGCGCTCAAAAATCGAAGTAAACGAGTTTACACGTGTAAAAGAAGAATTTTTACCTTTCGTTCTGTGGGGTTTGGCATTATTATTGTTAGGATTTATTTTGAAAAACACTGTTTTTAAATCATTAACGGATTAAGACATGGAAAGCAATATTTTAAGATTCGAAAACCCGCAGTATCTGTACTGGTTGCTGATAATTCCAGTGCTTGTGGCTATCTATGTCCTGATGCGTTTTTGGAGTAAGAAACAATTCGAGCGTTTCGCCAACATCAAGTTAAGACACTATCTCGTTCCTATGTTCTCTTCAGCAAGAGCTAACACAAAGTTCGTGCTATTTAACTTGATCATAGCATTATTAATTATAGGTGCCGCAAATCTGCAGTCAGGCTCAAAGATGGAAAAAGTAAAACGAGAAGGTATCGACCTGTTTTTGTGTGTAGACATATCAAATTCGATGCATGCAGAAGACATCGCGCCCAACCGTTTGGAACGTTCGAAACAAGCCATTAACAAATTGATTTCCAAGCTTCAAGGAGATAGAATTGGTATTATAGTGTTCGCTGGCAATGCTTATGTTCAGCTCCCAATAACAACCGATTACGCTGCCGCCAAGATGTTCCTTTCAACTGTCGATACCGACCTCATCCCGACACAAGGCACCGAAGTTGGAAGAGCTATTGAATTGGCTATTAAGAGTTTTGGTGAAAGTGACCATAGCAAGGCAATCATTATCATCTCCGATGGTGAAGATCATGAAAATGGCGACGCTGTGAAAGCAGCACAAGAAGCCGCCAAACGTAATATCAAAGTATATACCATCGGCATGGGCTTAGAAGAAGGCGCGCCCATCCCCATCTATAACCAATATGGCAAAAAAACCGGTTATAAAAAAGATAAAGAAGGCAATATCATTATCACAAAACTCGATGACAATATGCTGCGCCAGATAGCAGAAATTGGCGATGGTATTTACGTTAGAGCAAGCAATTCTAACGTCGGACTAGATAAGATATACGAAGACATCGAAAAAGCGACTAAATCAGAGATAGAGTCAAAGGTATTCACCGACTACGACGACCAGTTCCAATGGTTTGTAGGTGCTGCCATCATTTTACTTATTATAGAAATCCTGCTTTCTTCAGGCAAGAGAGGTTGGGAATCTAAATTCAATTTCTTTGAACCGAAACATGAAAACATTTAAAAAAATAGGAATATTATTGCTTTTCGCAAGTTTCTGCGCCAACGCCAATGCGCAAGCGAAAGAAATCCGCGAGGGAAACAGGCATTTCCGTAAAGGTTTCTATTCGGAAGCCATCAAAGATTATAAAAACTCCCTTGACAAAAAGTATAATGACAAGGCACAGTTTAACCTTGGTGACGCATATTACAATCTGAAAAATTACGAAGAGGCGACAAGGAGTTTCCAAAGTGTTGCCGACAGAAATGTCCCCAAAAACATGGAAGCAAACGCATATTATAACCTCGGCAACAGCCTGATGGAACAGCAAAAATACGCAGAAGCATTCGATGCATATAAAAAGAGTCTGAAGAAAGACCCGAATGATGAGGATGCAAGATATAATCTTGAATATGCTCGCCAAAAAATGATTATGCAACAACAGCAACAGCAGCAAAATCAACAGCAAAATCAAGATAATAAAAATCAAGAGGATAAACAAGATAAACAGAATCAGCAGCAACAACAACAAAATCAGGAAAACAAACAGGAACAAGAGCAAAATCAAGACGATCAGCAACAACAGCAGCAACAGCAA
>JAFYNO010000028.1 GCA_017549705.1 Bacteroidales bacterium
AGAAAATAAGAGAAAAATTAGAAAAATATAAATCAAACTAAAATGATCGACTTTAGAAAAGTTAAGACGGAAACAACCGCAATCACACGTCAGAAAGACCAATTCTACGTTGGAACAGGCAATATCTACGAAACAGTGGCTATCCTCGCCAAGAGAGCGAACCAGATCGCTACAGAAGAGAAGCAGGAACTGAACAAGAAGATTGAGGAATTTGCTTCACAAAACGACTCACTCGAGGAAGTGTTCGAGAACAAAGAGCAGATCGAAGTGGCAAAATTCTACGAGAAACTGCCAAAACCGACTTTGATTGCCATCGACGAGTTCTTGAACGACAAGCTCTACTACCGTAATCCAAGCAAGAAAAACGAAGGCGACTTCTAAAAAATGCTTACTGGAAAGAAAATCCTGATCGGAATTACGGGAAGCATTGCCGCTTACAAGATTCCGCTGTTGGTAAGACTGCTGAAGAAGCAAGGTGCTGAGGTTCAGGTCGTGATGACCGATGCGGCAAAAGATTTCGTAACACCACTCACGTTAGCTACGCTGAGTGGTTTACCCGTTTTATCGAAGGGCTTCGACCCTGAGACAGGCAAATGGAACAGCCACGTGGAGCTTGGCTTGTGGGCCGACCTCTTCGTGATAGCACCGGCATCAGCCAATACCTTGGCGAAGATGGCATCAGGAGCAGCAGATAACTACCTGCTGACGGTATGCCTCTCAGCCAAATGCCCGATAATGTTCGCTCCGGCGATGGACCTCGACATGTACAAACACCCTGCAACACAAGAGAATATCCGTACTTTGATTAGTCGCGGATGCCGTTTCATAGCACCTGCATCAGGTGAGCTGGCATCAGGTCTGTGCGGCGAGGGTAGGATGGAAGAGCCACAAGAGATATTCAACCGCATCAAGGAGTTTTTCCATAACAGACAGCGTTTTGCGGGCAAGAAAGTGGTGGTGACAGCCGGTCCGACTTACGAGGCTATCGACCCCGTGAGATTCATCGGCAACCACAGTTCAGGCTTGATGGGCATTGAGATAGCACGCGCTTTTGCCGACCAAGGAGCCGACGTGACACTCGTTTTAGGTCCATCATCGATTCGCCCTGATAGAAGCAACATCCAGGTGATTCCAGTGACATCGGCAAAGGAGATGTTCGACGCCACAACTGGCGCTTTCAAAAAAGCAGACATCGCTGTGCTGAGCGCCGCAGTAGCCGACTTCCGTCCGGAAGTTGTTGCAGATCAGAAGATTAAGAAAGACCCGAGCAGCAATGAGATGGTTCTGAAACTCGTCAAGACAGAGGATATTTTGAAGACTCTAGGCGAGAACAAGAAAGACACCCAGATGCTTGTCGGCTTTGCGCTAGAGACCCAGAACGGCATCGAGAATGCAAAGAAGAAACTGCATTCGAAGAACCTTGACATGATAGTGCTCAACACCATGAACGAGGCCGGCGTCGGGTTTAAGACCAAGACCAACAAGGTGAACATCATCACCAAAGACGATAAGATTTTCGATTATGAGCTCAAGCCGAAGAGCGAGGTGGCTCAGGATGTCTTAGACGCTATTTATCAATCAATTACAAAATAAAGATATGAAAAAAATCATCCTTCCGATATTGTTTTTGCTTTGCTTTTTAGCACAAAATCTGCGCGCTCAGGAGTTTAACTTCACGGTGACTGTCAATACCAAACAGGTTAGCGGTACCGACCAGCGCGTGTATGAGTCATTGCAGGAAGCTATCACCAATTTCATGAACAACAGAATTTGGACTAACATCAAGTTTGAAGAGCATGAACGTATCGAAGGAACTATTGTGATAGTGGTGAAAAGCAAGGACGGCAACAATATCACAGGCGAGCTGAATATCGGTCTGCGCCGTCCGGTTTATAAATCGAACTACAACACTCCGCTGTTGAATTATATCGATAACGACTTTAGTATCAATTACATAGAATCGCAGCCGTTGGATTTCAACGAGAACTCGTTCATGTCGAATCTCACTTCAATATTGGCGTTTTACGGATATTACAGCCTTGGATTATATTTGGATACCTTCGGTCTTTATGGAGGCGACGATATGTTCCACATGTGCGATATGATTATGACTCAGGCGCAAAACGCTACTGAAGCCGGATGGAAAGCTTTTGACAGCTACAAAAACCGTTATTGGCTTCACGATAGCTATACTAATCCGACCTACCGTCAGCTGCGTCAGTTTATGTATGAATATCATAGACTCGGCCTCGATATCATGGGCAACGGCAAGGTGGATGACGGTCGTGCTACGATGACAAAATCGCTCGATTATGTGAAGTCGATGTACAACAGCAAGCCAAACCTCTATTTCATCCAGATACTTTGCGACACCAAACGCGACGAGTGGAAAAACGTCTACTCGATGGGACCTCAGCAGGAACGTACCAAAGCCGTCAACATCCTGCGCGAACTCGACCCTACACATGCTGAAGAATACGAGGAACTGCTGACCGCCAAACCGAAATTCTAATTGAAATGTTAAAGCACCTCGCAATAAGTAATTATGCTTTAATAGACTCATTGTCAATATCTTTTGACGATGGGTTCAGCGTGATTACTGGCGAGACAGGTGCGGGAAAGTCCATCTTGCTTGGCGCTTTAGGCTTCGTGCTCGGCGACCGTTCCGACTCAAGCATCATGCTTGATGAATCGAAAAAATGCACGGTGGAAGCGACCTTTATTATTGACAATGAGCGCTTTAAGCCGTTTTTCGAAGCCAACGACCTTGACTTCGACGATGAGCTGATTTTAAGACGTGAGCTGACGCCCACAAAGAAATCGAGAGCATTTATCAACGACACTCCGGTTACCGCCCAGCAGCTGAAAGAGCTTGGTACTCAACTTGTCGATATTCACTCGCAGCACGACTCGCTGCTGCTTACCAATGCCGATTTCCAACTTGAGATAATCGATAATGCAGCAAATAATAATGCGTTGTTAAATGATTATCAGAAGGTTTATCATAGATTTGTCTTACTGAGAAATGAGCTGAAATCACTTCGCGAGATGGCTCAGAAGAACGTTGCTGAAAATGACTTTCTGACTTTTCAGCTCGATGAATTGGTTAAAGCCGATTTGCAAGAAGGAGAGTACGAAGAGGTGAGTCAAAAGCTGGAATTGTTAGAAAACGCTGAGGAAGTAAAAACTTTGTTGGCACAATCTCTGAGCACCCTGAGCGAATCAGAATACTCTATTTTGAGCCAATTGAATGATTTGAAATCTTCAGTTGACCATTTAAGAAGATACATCCCTCAAGCCGAGCAGTATCTTGAAAGGATTGACTCGACTAAGATAGAACTTAAAGACATTGCTCAAGACCTTGACTCTTTGCAAGATAGCACCCAGTTTGATGCCTCATCTTTGAATGAAATCCAGGAACGTTTCGATTTGATTCAGCGCCTGATGATGAAACATCACGTCAATGACTACGCTGAGATGTTGAAGATTCGCGAGGATTTGCAGAAAAAAGTCGGTGCATTTGCAAATATTGACGAGCAGATTGTTGCTAAAGAGCGTGAGGTTAAATCATGTGAATAAGATCTGACTAAGCTCGCTGATGAGCTTTCTGCAAAACGCAAAAAGGTTAAGGTTTCATTTGAAAAAGCAGTTACTGAAATCATAAGGCAGTTGAAGATGCCGCACGGTGTTTTTGAGATAGAAATTTCTGAAAGTTCCGAGTTCTCAAATACTGGCCGCGATAAAGTTCGCTTCCTCTTCTCCGCCAACAAAGGCATCGCTCCCGATGACATGAGTCGAGTGGCTTCAGGCGGTGAGCTCTCGCGTTTGATGCTCGCTATCAAGGCAGTTGCCGCAGAAAGCAGCTACATCCCGACTTTGATTTTCGATGAAATCGACACAGGAGTGTCA
>JAFYNO010000029.1 GCA_017549705.1 Bacteroidales bacterium
CCAGGATCTGCTCCACCGTGGCACCATGCACACGGCGGATGCCGATTTCCTTGCGGCGATGCTCCGTCTCGAACATCACGAGGCCGAACACACCCATCAGCGAGATGACGATGGCAAGGATGGTGAACAAGTTCACCAACTTCGATAGGTTTTGTTCATTTTTGTATTGGTTCTCAAGGGCCTGACTGAATGGTGTCACCTCAATATCAACGCCATTGCCTAAATCGGGGTCAAGGTCTTCGAGGGTTTGGGCGATGCGTACCTTCAAGGCTGGGACATCCACGCCTGGTTCGGTGCGAATGAAGAGCATGTTGCAAATATTCCACGGGTCTTTACCATACACATAAAAGGCGAACGGACCCATGCCATTGCGCAACGCGCAAAAGTTGAAGTCCTTGCAGAAACCGGCGATCTCAGCGATTTGGTCATCATGGCCGCCAATCTGGTCATCAAGGGTAATGTTGTAATAGTCACGTGCAAATTCATTGAAGATGTATGTTCCTGTAGATTGCTCATCAGCTTCAGTGAAATCGCGGCCTTCCACGATGTCGATACCCATGAAACGCAGGAAGTTCCACGAAACGGGATAGACTTGCCAACCCGCATCCTCACCATGCACTGTGCGTCCCCAACTCATACGAGTGTCTTTTATAAAAGACCCTGAACCCCAGGCAATGTCCTTGATGGCTGCATCGGCTTTCAACCGGTTCTCAACGGCTTCGCGGTTGGTGGCAAGTTTCCACGATACCCGCGACTGCAACAAGCATTCCTGATTGAAGCCCATGTCATGATTCAGCATGTATTGGCGCTGTTCATGGATAAATATCGCACAGATAATCAAAACAATAGATACGGTAAACTGCAAACCAATCAAACCAATGCGGAATGCTTTGCCTTTCTGTGTGGTACCAAGAGTGCCTTTCAAAGCGAAAGCAGGGTTGAACGATGTAGCGAACAAAGCAGGATAAATGCTGGCTGCTACTGAAATTAGTAACGCCATGACGACGGTCAAAGCGACGACACCCCAGTTTTGACTGAAATCCAAAGAAGTTTCTATCAACGAAGACAAAGTGGATTGTTTAAACAATATCACTACGACTACAGACAAGGCCAAAGCTATAGCCACCATTGTTATTGATTCACCCACCGAAGACATCACCAGTTGGAAACGACTGCTGCCCAGTATCTTGCGTGTGTTGATGCTTTTCAACCGCAGTGGCACCATGGCGAAGAAGAAGTTGATATAGTTGATGAAAGCGATTACCACCACAAAAACGGCGATAATGAGCAGAGTCATCGTCGTGGTTTTATTGCCTGTCTTGCCAGGGGCATAATACGAATTGCTATCGAAGTACATGTCGGTCAGCCGCACAGGATATAGCCCGAACTTGACATCATCGTCCGTAGCCTCAATACCACCATTCATCTCGCTGTAGAACTGCTTACAAACAGGCTTTGCCACCTCAACAATCGCATTGGGGTCTGCACCTTCGCGAAGTTTCAGAAAATAAAAGAACGAAAACGACTTCCATTCATCGAGCCAAACATCTGGCATATCTGAAACAATATCAAAAGACGAGAGGTCGCTGTGCTTCGGCATGTCCTTATAAATGGCCACTATGGTCGTTTCTATCCATTTTGTTTCGGCAAGATTTTTCACAACGTCACCCACTTGGATGCCGAGACGTTTAGCCATCGATTCCGAGACAGCTAATGCCTCGCCGGTCAAATCGTCCCAATTGCCAGCCACCAGTTCAAATCCAAACACCGCACGAGCACCTTTGTTCAAGGCGACTTGCGACCCGGAAACAGGCGACTGATCGTCGCTCACACGAATCTTGGCGGGAACACCCTCGATGCGACCACAGCCGCCAACTTCAATGTCAGGGGATGCGTTAATCACATATTCCCCCATGGGGCGGCATAGATAAGAGGTGTATTCACTTTGATTGATATCTTTCTTTGTAAGGACATAAATACGATCGCTATCCTTGAGCCCTTTGTTATACGTAAGGTCATGGTGCACCTGCACAAGGATTATGTAGAGGGCGGCGAAAGCTGCCGTCAAGCCTAAAATGTTCAGCACCGACGATGCGAATGCCGTTTTTCCTTTTTTTAATATTCTTGCCATAATTTTTATTTTTTAGACTTTAGACCTTAGACTTTAGACTTTAGCAGTTTTTACTAAGGCCTAAGGTCTAACGTCTAAGGTCTTGTTAAAATACCAAAACATCACTGTCACCAAAATTATCGTATGACGACGTAATCACTCTTTCTCCAGCCTCCAAGCCTTCAATCACCTCGTAATACTGCGGATTCTGTCGCCCGATTCTAATATCGCGTCTTACAGCCTTCGAGCCGTCGGCACTCACTACATAAATCCACTTGCCACCGGTCTTCTGATAAAATGCTCCGCGAGGAATCAGAATAGCCTCCACAGGCTGTCCGAGCTGCAGGTTCAGATAATACGTCTGGCCGCTGCGTATGTTCTCGGGCTGCTGTCCCACAAACTTGAAGTCGGCCTTGAACTTGCCGTCGCGCACCTCCGGATACACCTTCCTGATCTGCGCCTGATAACGTTCGCTCTGACGTTCAAAAGTGGCATCCAAGCCTGCCGTCACACGGTCGATGTAATGCTCATCTATCTGAGCCTCAATCTTATAGCTGTCGAGATTGTTAATCTGACCGATTTTCGAGCCAGCCGCCACGCTCTGTCCAAGAGTCACGTCGAGCAAACCCAGTTCGCCGTCAATAGGAGCCTTAATCGTGAGGTTATCCTTACGTTTGCGAATCATCATCATATTCTGGCGCATATTATTCAGGCTTTCCTGCATCTGCTCAATCTCCACCGAGCGGTAAAGGCTGTCCTGCTTCGCGCGATTTTCCACCAGCTTCAGGCGGCTTGCCGACAGCTGATAATCCTCTTCAGCCTTCAGATACTCCTCCTTCGCGATGAGACCGTCGTCGTACAACGCCTTCTGCGCCTCGTAGTTACGTTTGTTGCGGCGCACGTCCATCTGCAGCTGCAGCTTCTCCTGTTCCACGCTCAGCTTCTGCTGTTCCATCTGAATCATGGTGTTTCGAAGGATGTTCTCTTTCTCGGCGAGGTCGGCCTCCGAATTCAAAATCTGCATGTCGAGGTTTTCGTTGCTCAGGATGAGAATCACGTCGCCACGTTTCACTCGCGTTCCTTCCTCTGCCACAATCTCTTGCACCACGCCGCCTTCCAGCGGACTGATTTGTATCGTCGTAATCGGTGCCACCTGTCCGCTGATGCGTATGTAATCGTTAAACTGTCCCTGCGTCACCGCATTCACGCTGATGTTATCCGCATCGATGCGCAGCTTCTTCGAGTCGTCTCTTGCCACGAGCCATACGATAAACGCCACCAGCACCGCGCCCAGCCAAAACGGCACCGCTTTCTTCGTGAAAATCACATTGATTCCCTTTTTCTTTTCTAAAATTCTATCCATATTTTAATTCTCTTAATGTTTATATTAAACCTTATGTTAACTTCTTCTTTTCATGTTTTTCAGCCATTAGGTTTTAGCCATTAGCCATTAGGTTTTAGACTCTTCTAATAGCTAATGGCTAGTAGCTAATGGCTAAAAATTACTGTTCCAAATAGTGTACACCTTTATAATATAGCACAACGGATTTCTTTATGAAATGCTGCATTTTCGCGTTCATTTCCTCCGCCACAGCGCTCAAATAATTGTTCGATGCGGTCTGATATTCAATTGAAGAAATCAGTCCCTGTTCGAAACGTTTTGCGTTAAGCGTGAATGCCTCTTCCTGCAGTTGCGCCCTCGTTTCAGCCTGCCGCATCGCGTCGGCAGTACCCTCACAGTCGGCAACTGCACGATACACCTCAGCCTCAATCTGCTGCACAGCTTGGTCATAATCAGCCTTCGCCTTGATGTAGGCGTTCTTTCTTCTTGAGATTGTTGAATGTCTTGACAATCTATCATATATTGGAATATTCAACGACAACTGGATATATTCACCTCTGTTATTTTTAAACTGATCCTCAAACGGGACTGGCGTATAGTTTTCCAATCCGGGATAGGTAAAGTAATTGGTTGACCAGCCTCCATACAGTGAGAGACGCGGCAACAGTTTCCATCTCGAGGTGCGAAGTTCCAACTCAGCGTTATTCATAGTGCTTTCGGCAAGCATCACCGATGGCATGATGTCTTTTGCGTTCTCGGCAATGGATTGTGCATTTTCTGCACTTTGCTCAGCAAAAACATCAGAATCTGTTAAATCGGCGACCACATTCAGCGGCTGCTCGATAGGCCAAAACATCACATCTTTCAAGGTGATTACGGCATCGTTATAGCGGTTTCTGCAATTTGTCAGCTGATACTGGCGTTCGGCAAGGTCAGCCTGCATCTGTACCACGTCGGCATGCGATTTCTGTCCTAGTTTCTCCTGACGTTGAGCCAATTGCAGTGCTTTTTCAGCCGTCTCAACCTGAGCTGTGAGAGCCTCTTCAAGTTTGGTGAAATAAATCACATTGCAAAACGCCTCCATCGTAGCCAGGCAAACCTGATCCTCAAGCTGTTGCGACTTGGTTTTGCCCATCATCTGCGCCGTTTTCGTGATTTTCATATTATTCACAGCCTGAAAACCGTTAAACAAATCGATACCAGCCGACAAGCTATAGCCGTTGTGGAACGAAGTCACGGTGCTGTAAGTGTTCGACTCCGGGTCGATGCTACGGCCGAAGTTATAATAAGCATAGGTATTTCCGCTAATTTCAGGGGTAAAGGTATTCAAAATCGCGTCTCTTCTGTTCACCTGCGCGTCCCTATTGTCAGCATCCTGAATCGTTATCTTTGTAGAATGCTCCACCGCATATTGCATACAATCTTTCAATCCCATCGAAATGGTGTCCTGCGCATTAACAAACAGCGGCAAAAGAATTGTGATAATTAAAAAAATCCGTTTCATTTTATTCCTTTTTTACAAATAATAATACAAACGTCATGCCAAACTCGTAAAAGTCTGATTATCAACAATAATCAAAAATAAGGAATTAAAAAAGTGTAAAAAAATTTTACACTAATGTAAAGAAATTTTACAATTGAAGCTAGTAAAAAAAAGGTGTCAATGCTCCGCATTGACACCTTTTTATTTTATTAATCGTGTTATCTTCTTTTTTTAGCTTGCAGAGTGTTGTAAAGCAACTCCACAATTGTCATAGGTCCCACGCCACCTGGCACTGGGGTGATTTTCGATGCCACCTTTGCCACCTCGTCGAAATCGACATCGCCTTCAATGCGGTAGCCTTTTTCTGTGGTATTATCTTCGATACGGTGGATACCGACGTCGATGACAACAGCGCCTGGCTTAACCATATCAGCTTTGAGGAACTTTGGCTTACCGATAGCAACCACAAGGATATCAGCCTGACGTGTTATTTCAGGAAGGTTCTGTGTCTTGCTGTGGCAGATGGTCACAGTAGCGTCAGCGCCTTTGCGTGAAAGCATAACGCTGATTGGGGTTCCCACAATGTTTGAACGGCCTAAAACCACCACGTGTTTGCCCGCTGTCTCGATGCCGCTGCGTTTAAGAAGCTCAACTATTCCGGCTGGTGTTGCAGGCAGGAAGCAAGGCTCGCCAAGCTGCATCAAACCTATGTTGTGAGGTGTGAAACCATCGACATCTTTCTTAGGGTTAATGCTGTGAATGACCTTGGTCTCGTTGATATGTTTTGGCAATGGCAGCTGGATGATGTATCCGTCGATTTCTTCATCGTTGTTAAGAAAATCGATGAGTTTGAGAAGCTCTTCCTCAGAGGTGTTCTCCGGGAGACGATAGACTGAACTTGTCATTCCCACACTCTGGCAGGCTTTCTCCTTGGAGGCTACATAGGTCTTGGAGGCACCGTCCTCGCCCACTATCACTGCTGCGAGATGCGGGGCGTCCATGCCTTTGTCTAACATTCCAGCGACTTCAGCCGCTATTTCTTTTTTCATTGCATCGGCGATAGCTTTACCGTCGATGATTTTATCTTCTATATTCATCTTTTATCTATTATCTGTTATCTATTATCTTCTTCTCTTTGCTTGCTGCATCATCTGCATCATCTTCTTGGCGCCGCCTGTTGAGACCATGCGCATCATCTTTGATGTCTCGTCGAACTGTTTGATGAGACGGTTCACCTCTTCGATGCTGTTGCCCGAGCCGAGAGCTATTCTACGCTTGCGGCTGCCGTTCATGATCTTTGGATTTTCGCGCTCCTCAGGTGTCATTGAACCTATGATAGCCTCGATGCTCTTGAAGGCGTCGTCATCGATGTCCTCGTCCTTGATTTTGTTCATTCCAGGAATCATATTTGCAAGATCCTTGATGCTGCCCATCTTCTTGATTTGCTGAATCTGCTTGAGGAAATCGTTATAGTTGAACTCGTTTTTAGCGAGTTTTTTCTTCAATTTGGCAGCCTCTTCGGCATCGAACTGCTCCTGTGCTTTTTCAACGAGAGAGACGATATCGCCCATGCCGAGGATACGGTCGGCCATACGTTTCGGGTAGAAGATGTCGAGAGCATCCATCTTCTCACCGAGACCCACGAATTTGATAGGTTTCTCAACGACAGTGCGGATGGTAAGAGCCGCACCGCCACGAGTGTCGCCATCAAGCTTAGTGAGCACCACTCCGTCAAAATCGAGGCGGTCGTTGAAGGCTTTCGCTGTGTTCACAGCATCCTGACCGGTCATTGCGTCAACCACAAACAGGGTCTCTTGCGGCTTCACTGTCTCTTTGATCTTCGCAATCTCGTTCATCATCTCTTCGTCGACAGCCAGACGTCCTGCGGTATCGATGATAACCACGTTCTTGTTCTGAGCTTTAGCATGCTCGATGGCGCGCTGTGCAATCTGAACCGGATTGGTGTTACCTTCTTCGGAATAGACTTCAACGCCAACCTGCTCACCGAGGACCTTCAATTGGTCGATAGCAGCCGGACGATAGACGTCGCCAGCCACCAGCAACACACTCTTACCCTTCTTGGTTTTCAGGAAGTTAGCGAGTTTTGCCGAGAAAGTGGTCTTACCGGAACCTTGCAAACCTGCAATGAGGACGATAGCCGGATTACCTTTGATATTAATCTCGGTATGCTCCCCGCCCATAAGTTCTGCCAGCTCATCGTGCACTATCTTAACCATCAATTGGCTAGGCGACACAGATGTCAAAATCTTCTGACCGATAGCTTTCTCCTTGATGTCGTTGGTGACATCCTTGGCGATTTTATAGCTCACATCGGCATCAAGCAGGGCCTTGCGGACCTCCTTAACTGTCTCAGCCACATTGATTTCAGTGATATATCCTTGTCCTTTAAGGATTTTAAACGAACGTTCCAGTTTCTCGGTTAAGCCTTCAAACATATCTCAAAATTTTATTAAGCCGCAAAATTACAAAATAATTTAATATCTGTTGAACAAATCGAAGTGATATTGCATATAAGCCTTACCTTGACGTGTGAGGCTGTCGGATTTGTCTTCAGGGAAGGTGTTTTTCAGCACATTATTACCTGAGATGACGTACTCGCCCTCATCGGTTTTCCAGCCCAATCCGCTATATAACTCAAAGAAAGCGAATGGCTTATAGCATGTGTTGAATATATTTTTACTCCAGATAAACTCCTCGTGTTTCACACCGAGTTGTGCCAACAGAGTTGCAGGGATATCGGTGTTACCACAAATCTTATCGAATGTAGTTCCACGCAGTGAATCTTGGAGAGGTTTACCGTAAATCAGAAGTGGAATCTTATGATATTCAAATGATTCCATTGGATGATTCTTATATGACGGGTGGCTATGGTCGGCCATGAAGAGGAACAGAGTGTTGTCGTACCATGGCTGTTGTTTCGCTCTGTCCATGAAGAGTTTCAGTGCGATATCGGTGTATTTCGCCGAGTTGACAAACACCTTTTCGAGTTCAGGCCATTCGAGTTCTTCGAAGATCTTCGGGTAGTCGTAAGGAGAGTGTGTGCTCAGCGTGAAGATCGTGGTAAAGAACGGCTCCGGCTGGCTGTTGATGTCGCGCGCCGCCCACGGAAGCATGTCGGTGTCCTGGATGCCGAGCTTACCTTTGTGGAAATGTTCATTGACGTCCTTACCCTCGACGATGCGGTTGAATTCGTTGTATCTCAAATAAGATAATATGTTGCCGTAGTTAAGCTCGCCGCCGAAGTAGAAACTTGAGTAATAGCCAAGTGAGTCAAGGGATTTGACTATTGACGGGATGGCGTAATATTTCTCTTGATGGTTGGTGATTGTGGTCACCGGCAGGCCTGGCAGTCCGCCAATGATGGATGCTATAGCCTGTTGCGAGCGGTTAGCAGAGGCATAGAAATTGGTAAACAGCAGTCCATCCTTTTCCATCTCATGGAAGTTAGGTGTGATGCTCGGGTCGCCGCCCAGAGATTCGATGAGGTCAGCCGACCAGCTTTCGAGCAAGACTATCAACACATTAGGATTCTCGGTCTTCAAAATATTAACTGTCGAGTCGCATTCAATCTGATGAGTCTCTTTTGTGATACGTTCAGCCGTCTCGAAATTCATATAGTTGAAGTGAGCGTTTTCCTTAACCTTACGGTCGTTGCTGAGATTCTCCAGTAGATTATACGCCGGATTGACCGTCATAATATTGACGATCTTATAGTTACTGAAATATCCTGAGCTTGTTGAAATAGGAATCTCATTGAAACCGCCACGCATTCCGAGGAACATCAAGCCAAATGAGAGCACAAAGACGGCGCCATACATGAGCGGATGAGCTGTTTCGCGTACAAATTTGCCGTTTGAAGGTTCTATCCATTTCACGTACCACCAGCCGAAAAGCACTGTAAAACAAGCCCATAGCGAGATAAGAAGCACTGTCTGTTGAGTCGATGCTGTGTTAATCACCTCGGAAGGATTCTCGAGATATGCCAACGCCTTGGCGCTCAGCTTAGTGCCCCATTCTCCATAGATACCAATCTCACCCATCACGGCCAAGACATACGCTGCTATGATGGCATAAAAATACCAGCGCACCCAACGATAGCTGGTGTTTTTGTTGAAGCATGTTAAGATGAACATCACCAGAGCCGGGAATGGCATGATGTAACATGCTGACGCTATGTCGAGAGGCAGTGCTTTGAAGAATCCGCGGATAATCTCAAGGAACGGAACCTTGTCGACCGACACCAGATGCCAGTAGTTCATTATGAATACAATGCGCATCGTAGTGAACAGCAACAACATGAAAACCAATATCTTAACAAGATAAATGACGTATCTCTTCATAGTTTTAAATTTTTGCAAATATAAGAAATAATTTTAGTATCTTTGCATTGTTTTAAAAACTTTGTCATCATGGTAAAGGAAAATTTGGAAACAGTAAGAAAAACAATACCTTCGGGTGTTTTGCTTGTTGCGGTGTCGAAGACTAAACCTGTGGAGGACGTTAAAGAGGCTTACGATGCCGGACAACGTGTTTTTGGTGAGAATCACGCTCTTGAGATGCGCAACAAACATGAAGTGCTGCCAAAAGATATCGATTGGCATTTCATCGGACATCTGCAGACAAACAAGATAAAATACATCATCCAATACGTCAAGTTGATTCATTCAATCGACACATTTAATTTATTACAAGCCGTCAACAAAGAGGCTGCAAAACACAACATTGTGGTCGATTGCCTGCTGCAGTTCCACATTGCTGAAGAGGAAACAAAATTCGGTCTCAGCATGGATGAAGCCGAGGAAATACTGAATTCCGACATCTTCAAGGCAATGAAAAACGTGCGCATCTGCGGCGTTATGGGAATGGCAACCAACACCGACAATATGACTCAGGTTCGCAAGGAGTTTAAGCATCTGAAGGAGATTTTCAGCACCTTGAAAGCCAAATATTTCAACGGTTGCGAGTGGTTTAAGGAGATCTCGATGGGAATGTCGCACGACTACCCGATTGCCATCGAAGAAGGCTCGACAATGGTGAGAGTTGGAAGTAAAATTTTTGGAGAAAGGAATTATAATTAACAAACCCGTCATTTCGACTGAAGCGAAGCGAAATGGAGAAATCTACAGCTATAATAAGCTTAAGCGCTTTAATGCAGTAGATTCCTCGACTACGCTCGGAATGACAAATAAATAGGAATATGAATAATTTTAATGCAAAAGAAGTAAAAAACCGTGTGGTTCAATGGATTAGAGACTGGTTCGAGCAGAACGGTCCGGGTTGCAATGCGGTAGTCGCCATCTCGGGTGGCAAAGACAGCAGTATTGTGGCTGGTTTGTGTGTCGAGGCACTCGGCAAAGAACGCGTTTACGGCGTGACCATGCCCAATGGCGTGCAGAAAGACATCTCCGACAGCATGAAACTCATCAACCATCTTGGAATAAAATATTGCTGCGTAAACATCGGTGAGACATATAACGCTCTCATGAAAGAGGTGAAAGAGCAACTCAGCACGCTTGGCAAAGACGTTGCTAATCAGACAGTTATCAACATGCCACCACGCTTGAGGATGACTGCGGCATATGCTGTCTCACAATCAGTGAACGGTCGTGTGGCGAACACCTGCAACCTCTCTGAGGACTGGGTAGGATATTCAACAAGATACGGTGATGCAGCTGGCGACTTCTCCCCTCTCGGCGGTCTTACAGTGCAGGAAGTAAAGGCCATTGGGAAAGAACTAGGTTTGCC
>JAFYNO010000030.1 GCA_017549705.1 Bacteroidales bacterium
ACATAAGACGGAAACAGAGCTCCATCGACCACAGGATGCACAAAATCCTTGTTGAGGCGAAGAACTCAGGGTGGACCGACAGCACTGCCGAGATGACGATACGCAACGGACGTCCCGTGATTCCTGTGCGTGCCGCTGATAAAAGAGCATTACGAGGTTTCATACACGATGAGTCGGCAACGGGACAAACAGTATATATCGAGCCGGCGGAAATCTTCGAAACAAACAACGAAATCAAGGAGTTGGAATACGCCGAAAGACGCGAGATAAACAAGATTCTGCTCGCTTTCACGAAGATTCTGAGGCCAGAGATTCCGAACCTTCTGATGGCATGGCGGCTTCTCGGATTGCTTGATTTCATCAGAGCTAAGGCATTGTTGGCTCACGAATACAACTGCGTGATTCCGGAGCTCACCGACGAGCCGATGTTCGGCTGGATTGAGGCACGACATCCGCTGCTGGAACAGAAACTGAAGGGACAAGGAAAACAGATTACGCCACTGGATTTGAAATTGGGTAATGACAATAGAATCCTCGTCATTTCCGGTCCTAACGCTGGCGGTAAGTCGGTGTGCCTCAAGACAATAGGCTTGATTCTGTACATGCTGCAGTGCGGCTTGGCGATTCCTGTGAAAATCGACTCTAAATGCGGTATCTTCCATGATATGTTCATTGACATCGGTGATGAGCAGTCGCTGGAAAACGACCTTTCGACATACAGTTCACACCTTATCAATATGAAGGAACTTCTGGAGCACGGCAACGAGCGCACTTTGTTCCTCATCGATGAATTTGGAACCGGAACAGAACCGCAACTTGGAGGTGCAATAGCAGAAGCTATCTTGCTGAAAATGAACGAGAAGAAGTCGTTTGGAGTGGTCACAACGCACTATGCGAACCTCAAGCTTTTGGCGGACAACCATCCAGGCATCGTCAACGGAGCCATGCTATTCGACACACGATATCTGCAGCCGCTCTATGTGATGATGATTGGCAAACCAGGCTCGTCATTTGCATTCGAAATTGCGAAAAAGATTGGTTTCCCTCACGAAATCCTTAACAGCGCAGCAGAAATCTCAGGTCGCGAGCATCTCGACTTCGACCAACAGCTGCAGCAACTCGAAATTGAGAAAAAAGAGGTCCGCAAAAAAGAATATGAGCTGAAAGTAGCCGACAAACTCCTTGACGAGGTCGTCACAAAATACAAGAATCAACTCGCTGATATTGAAAAGAATAGAAAAACTCTTTTGAAAGAAGCGAGCAAAGAAGCTCAGGAGATCATCGACAGAGCCAACGCCAAGATTGAAAAGACGATTCGTGAAATCAAGGAGGCGCAGGCAGAGAAAAACCGCACCAAGGAGCTTCGCGATGAGCTGAAAGAGATGAAACAGAGCCTCGTCGATGAGGAGAAAAACCTCTCGAAACAGCTGAAAGCCGAGGAAAAAGAAGAAATTACAAACCTCGATTTAAAAGTTGGAGATACAGTTTGCATTAACGAGTTGGAGGTCATCGGAGAGCTTCTTGAGATCTCAGATACCGACGTAACAATTCAGTTTGGCGATGTCAGACTTCGCACAACTGCCGACAAACTCAGGAAAATCAGTCGTTCGCAGGCACGAAAGGCGCAGCAAAATCCGTCGTATCTGCGCAAGAGCATCATGAACGACATAAACGAGAAGGCGCAGCATTTCAACCTCACCTTGGATGTCCGCGGTCAGCGTGGCGATGAAGCCGTTGACAATGTCGCAAAATACATCGACGAGGCTAATCTTTTGAGTATCAAAGAGGTGAGCATCCTTCACGGCAAAGGGAACGGCATCCTGCGTAAGCTCATCAGAGAGTATCTGAGTAAACAGCAATGTATCCAGTCATTCAACGATGCAAGCTTGGAAACCGGCGGCGCTGGAATTACCAGAGTGATGCTGAAATAGTTTGAGATTCCGAGCGAAGCGAAGTGAAGCGAGGAATCTCACTTAATAACCACACGCTTTGTCAGCCTGTCAGTTCCGTTATCAACGGAGATAAAATACATTCCGGCTGACAACGAAGTCAAGTCAAGGGTGCCGTCGCTGAACGAATCTTTTGTCAACATCTTGATTCCCAACAGATTATAAACAGCAACAGAGTATTCGCATTCCAAGCCTGTCGAAATATTAACAATGCCTTCCGAAGGATTCGGCGAGATCGACAGATTAAAACTCTCTTCCACAAAATTCTCATTCACATCCAGATGGTCGAAATTAATGTACAAATCGTCGACGGCCATATATTTGTAAGTCGTTTCTGTAGTGCCACGACCGCTTGCCTCAAATCGGATGCGCACCTGCACATAATCTTCGCCGATATAATCATTGAGCGAAAAAGCATAATCATTCCAGCGGTTTTGCTGATCCCAAATAAAATCAAGCTTATGCCAGTTTTTCCTGTCGGTTGTGACATCGATATAAACACCGGCGTTATATGGCGACCAAATCGACGGGATATTTCTGTTCATTGAAAATCCAAAAGTGACATCATCGGCAGTCGCAGGAATCGAAAACCACGGAGTTTCAATGATTTGCAAGATATTATCTCTCGTATATGTCTTCGCGACCAGACAAAACCTGTTTTTAAACTGTTCAATGGACCAATTTTCATTATAAAGATGCAAGTCACCGGCCGTAGTATCCGCAAAGTCGTAATATGCCGGGAGATGCAGCGGGTCGCAGGAGATAATCGAATCCATGTTTGACGCAGGTCCAGCCCAACTGTCAGTATGGACAGGCTTCACATAATATTTACGCCATTCGCCGTTGTCCCAATACATTTCATCGACGTAACAAGTATCCGCAGTATAACCAATCATCTCTCCGTCTTTATACACCAAATACATATAAGTATCAGAAGACGGTCTCCAGCTCAGGAAAGGCATCTCGTCTTTGACTGTCACGCTGAAATCCTGAGGCGGCAGCCATCCGTCGGCGAGCTCAGCCGTAGCCGCAATTACAGCCTTCACAAAGCCTTGTGCCAAATCCATACAGTTAAATCCAGCGCCAATTGTATCCGAAGGATGATGATAATGAGGATTTTGAGCTTGATATTCTATATCGCCGATATAAAGCGCAGGATATTCATGGATGTTAAAACACATATGGTCGCCTCCGTAGGCGTCTTTAGCCGTAAAACGATAGGTCGGCATCTCAGGAAGGTAGGTGTTTGCCACGGTCTGATAAAAATCAAACAACCTTTCGGAAATATACGAATACCCTGAATACATCGTGACCGGACCATATTCTGGGCCAGGCCAGAAACCAATCATGTCCATGTCGAAAACACCGAGGATGTTCATGTCCTCGCGAGCGCATTTCTGCACGAAAGGATAGCTTCCGACCATCCATCGCTCCTCGCCGTTAAACGGGATATAGAGAATCGAGCGTTTAAACTGATGCTGGCGCAAAATACGAGCACATTCAAGTACTCCCGAGGTTCCAGAGGCATTGTCATCGGCACCAGGACCGTCAGGATGGTCATAATGCGCCGCGATGATGATGTATTCGTCAGGAAACTCAGTTCCTCGCTGAATGGCGATGACATTACCGGCTTGGAGAGTATCAGTTTCCCCTATGTGACCAGTATGGTGGTGAACATAAGTCTCAAGTCCAAGTTGGTCGAACCAGTCGAGAAGAACATTCTGAACAATCAGAGCACTGGGGGAACTGCATTCTCGAATATACATCTGCATAAACTCGATAGCATAATAAATACTCAACGTGTCGACCTGATTTATCATTTCGACGATGTCGGGATTTTGACCATAAATATCAGGATACGTCTGGTTACGATTACCTTTGTGGTCGATAAACTGAGCGTTTAAGACACTGACACACAATGCCATAGCAATAAAAAGTAAATACTTCTTCATTTTCGTAGGATTTGTTGCTGCAAAAATAAAAAAGTATTTTTACTTGACCAAAGGGTTTTAGGAAAAATCTTTTAGGAATTTTCCTAGATTCCTCGCACTTCGTGCTCGGAATGACAAATCATTATTATTAATAATGTGGCGCGGCATGATGGAACCTACAAATTAGTAAGAACCGTAAAGCCGCGCCTTCATATAACATCCCTTTGTCTTGTCATTCCGAGCGAAGCGAGGAATCTCTTTAAATTCCAAAGACTTTCTGAATCTCCGGCACCATATCGAGTTTCTCCCATGCGAAGAACTCGACATTCTTGTAGTTTTTGCCGTTTTCGGTGAAGGTGTCCTTGTCTTTGTACATCACCTCAACTTTTGCCGTGAACGGGTCGCGACCGAAATGACCGTACGATGCTGTTGGCTCGAAGATAGGATTCTTCAGCCCGAAACGTTTTACGATAGCGTAAGGACGAAGGTCAAATAAAGTGCGAATCTTTTCAGCGATTTCAGCGTCGTTCATCTTACGTCCGTTAGCATCTTTCACATGTGCTGTGCCATAAGTGTTGACATAGAAACCGACAGGCTGTGCCACGCCGATGGCGTAAGCAATCTGCACGAGAGCCTCGTCGCAAACGCCTGCTGCCACTATGTTTTTCGCGATAGGACGAGCTGCGTATGCTGCCGAGCGGTCAACTTTTGATGAGTCTTTGCCAGAAAATGCTCCGCCGCCGTGTGCACCGCGACCACCGTAGGTGTCGACGATGATTTTACGGCCTGTGAGACCAGTGTCGCCATGAGGTCCACCGATGACGAACTTGCCAGTCGGGTTGACGAAGAGCTTCATGTCGGCCTTGAAGAGGTTTCTAACCTTCTGAGGCAGAAGCTTTTTCAAGCGTGGAAGCAATATTGTGCGAACGTCGTGCTCGATTTTGTCAATCATGGCAGCGTCGTCGTCCATAAACTCGTCGTGTTGTGTCGAGATAACGATGGTGTCGATGCGCAGAGGCTTCCAGTTGGCGCCGTATTCCACCGTGACCTGCGACTTAGCGTCAGGACGGAGGTATTTCATGCGCTTGCCTTCGCGGCGAATCTTAGCGAGTTCGAGCAAAAGCATGTGCGACAAAACTATTGTTAACGGCATATATTCAGGCGTCTCCTTGCAGGCATAGCCAAACATCATACCCTGGTCGCCAGCGCCTTGGTCTTCCTCTTTTTTACGTTCAACGCCGCGGTTGATATCCTGCGACTGACCGTGAATAGCCGAGAGCACGCCGCACGACTTGCTGTCGAACTGATATTCCGCCTTGGTGTAACCGATTTTCTCGATGACACGGCGCGCAGTGCCTTGAATGTCAACATATCCGTTTGATTTTACCTCGCCTGCCACGACGGTGAGACCTGTGGTCACCAACGTCTCGCATGCGACTTTTGATTCCGGGTCCTGACGCAGCATTTCGTCGAGGACGGCATCTGAAATCTGATCGGCCACTTTATCCGGATGGCCTTCTGAAACTGATTCTGAAGTGAAATAATAACCCATAATTTAATGTTCATTTGGGGCAAAAATGTTTTGCCCGTACAATTTATAAATATGGATAATTTGAGATTGTTAAAAGAAATACTGTTTTAGCATTTTTTCTTGTGGTTGCAATCAATCAAATCTGTCCACGTGATTTTTCGGGTGCAAAGATACAACTAATTTTAATACGCCTAACCTTAATTCGGAATTATTTTTTCTCGCGCTGATTCCGCTGATTACATAGATTTTTCTATTCTTCCTCTGCGTGATTGCTCGCGTCGCGAGCTGCAGATTTTCGCAGATATGTTATAAAAAGGTTCAGCGTTTTCTGCGAACTCTGCGCGGGATTATTTTGTCAATGCTTGGAAGCACTCTTCGATTGAGGCGTCAGCGCGGTGCATTACGTTGAGTTTGATGTTTTCGATGGTGTCGTTGGCGACGACTACACCTTTATTAATAATGACGATGCGAGGGCACATTGCTTCGACTTCCTGCATGATGTGAGTCGAGAGAAGAACCGTTTTTTCTTTGCCAAGTTCGGTGATAAGTCCTCGAATTTCAATGAGTTGGTTCGGGTCGAGACCTGATGTAGGCTCGTCTAGAATCAAAACTGAAGGGTTGTGCATCATGGCTTGAGCGAGACCGACACGCTGACGGTAGCCTTTCGACAAAGCCCCGATTTTCTTGCGCATTTCGACGGTGAGACCAGTCTTTTCAATCATTTCGTCGATGCGATTTTTGGCTTCTTTGCCAGTGATATGATGAATTCCGGCGACGAATTCGAGATACTCGCGCACGTACATGTCGAGGTATAGCGGATTATGCTCCGGCAGATAACCCACGCGTTGGCGCACCTCCATCGGGTTGTCGATGGTGTCGAAACCTTCAACAGA
>JAFYNO010000031.1 GCA_017549705.1 Bacteroidales bacterium
GCCTTTGTCGCGGATGAAACGCAGATAGGTGTCGTAAGCCATCTGTACTTTATGCATGAGGTCGATGACTTCCTCGACGAAGCTGAGGAATGGCAGGCGGTTCTGCTCTTCGTACTGGATGCAGCGGTTCATGTTGATGGTGAGCACGCTCTTTGAGCCTGTCGACACGCCGCCGGCGCCGAGGGTGTAGCTGAACTCGTTGTCCTGGATCTCGTTACGGAGACGGCAGCATGAGCTCAATGAGTCAGGGCTGTTGCTGACGTAGGTGAAGAATGAGTGGCCTTCAGCGTACATCTCAGCGGTGAAGTCGGCATATTCCTTGTCGGCAATGTCGCCATTTTCCGAGAGGAGTGCCATGGTCTCGACAGGGAATGTCAAGACGGTCTTAAGACGTTCGGCGTTGAACCATTTCATGAAACGTTTCTGGAGCCAGTTGAGTGAATCCCAGTCAGGCTGACTGCCATCAGGGAAGTAGAAGTTACCGAAGAGGCTCTTGAAATAGTATTTGTCGTAGTAGGAGATATTCCAGAACACCGACTGGTAGTTACGTGCGCCGGTAGGCTGGTTGATGGAGTACACTATCTGTTCGAAGCAGTCGGTGATGACCTTGTCGAGGGTGCGTTTGCGTGTCGAGAGGTCGACCACTTCATTAGCGCGAAGATAGTAGTCTTTACCATATTCCATCTGGATGAAATAGTTGAGATACATCAGGAACTCTGGTGTAGCGCAGGCGCCGCTCAGCATTGACGACACCATGAACACCATGTTGATGAATCCGCCGCAGAACGACTTGAGGTTGGTCGGACGTGTGGCGTTGCCGCCTATCGACTTGGTGCCTTCGAGGAGCCATGGATACATAGTGATTGATGCGCAGTAGTTCGCGATGCTTGTCTCATCGTTCTTATAGATGAAGTGATGGTTAAGCAGCTCGATGTATTTGTCGGCCACTTCCTTGCCATACATGTCTTTGATGCGGTCGCAGAGCATACGGCGGTTGAGGCGTATGAAGTTAGATTTTGGAAGCTCGCCGATGAGTGTTGCGATGTTTTTCTTCTCGACGTTGGCGTTGGCGTCGTACTTACTGCCTGTTGCCGCGTTCTGCGCGTTGCAGTAATTGATAAGGAAGTCAAGCTTGTCCTTCACCTCACGGTCTTCATAGTGACGCTGACGGTAAAGGATGTATGATTTTGCGACGTTGTAATAACGTTCTGCCATGAGTGCGTTCTCCACCTGGTTCTGAATCTCCTCCACCGAGATTCCGTCGTGGATGCTGACGCGGCTCATGATGTTGGTGAGAACCTCCTGCGGTGCGAAGCTGCCGACGCTCAAGAAGGCTTTCTGGATAGCATTTTTAATTTTGTCTACAGAGAAAGGCTCGCGCTTACCATTTCTCTTGATAATAAAGACCTGGTTAAACTCCATACTACTTGTTTGTTTTATATATTATTTGCTCGTGTTAATAGTTAAGACTGTGATTTCCAACAATGGTTACTGTTGAAATTTTTGTCATAATCTCACTGATTTTCTCTTTGCAAAATTATACAAAACTTTTCGGTTGAAAGCGCAAAATTTTATCTTTTTTTCAACAAAAATATCAACATTTTACAATGTCAACAGCCACAAGGGTTTGGCCGTTTTCGAGTGCTTTTTTGACCTTGTTTGCACCCTTTTCGACGATAAACTGACCGTCGATTTTGTTGATTATGAGTTGTTCGGAGTTGTCATTTTCGACTACACCTTTTATTATTAATGACTTTGGTGAAAGCCATATCTTGGTGTATTCTTTTCCTTCTTCAAAGGCTTTGAAGCTATTGTAAACCAATTCATTGACTTCTTCACGTGTTGCGTGGCTTGTGTCGATGATGAGGTCGTAATTGCTATAGTCGTCGAGGTTACAGTGGTAGAAGTTTTGGTATCTCAGCAGCTCGCTCTTTCTTCTATCGATGATCTCCTGACGTGCCGTCGCCTTATCTGTATATGACTCACTGACGCGACCCACATCGTTGAAGATACGCTCTGTTGCGGTATCCACATCGACATAGAGATAAATCTTGAACGAAGAAGGCACAAAATGCCATGCCATGCGCGAGTCGAAGATGATTTTCTCGTCGGTGCGGCCCAGTTCAGCCATGGTGTCGTCAACATAATGGTCGTACTTAGGGTCGTTTTCGATGAACTCGTTAAATTCCTTCGCCGACATGCCGTGTTTGGCTGCCAGTTGACGGAACAAGAGTCCTGCCGACACTATTTTGAAAGGCATCTTACTGATGAGATAATTGGCGACGGTGCTCTTGCCGCTGCCTAACTCGCCTGACAATGTGATATGGTTCATTTTTCGTCTTTAAAAGGGTTAATTTTTTGTGTTTCAGTTTGAATGATGTCGGTAAATTTCGATATCACCCTCAACGGCGCGATGATGAGCACGATGAGAATCTCGAGGATATACACCTCCCACGCCGGCGGGAATGTCGTATAGAATTGACACACAACGAGCAAGATAGTGAATATCATGAAAAGAAACTTACCGAGACGTTTTTTAAAAAACACCATGAAGAGGCTGACGACTATAGCAGCGAGGAGCGCCCATTCCACAACAAACAGAGTGTAATGATTGGAAGCCACCACCTCGTTGAGGTTTTCGTCGATATAGCCTTCATCGAAAACGGTGTTATATCTTATCCAGACGTAGGTCATAAAGGCGAAAAAAACTATATAATAGGTTATAGCGAAGGCGCATACCAGCTTCATTCCCAGCGTGATATGCTTCCGCTCCTTAAAAATGCTTTTCTTCTCCTTTATGACCTGGTCATCTGTCATTATTGCAAAGCTTTTCTGTAATAAATGAAATAAATTCCGATCCAGATAGCAGTCAAGATTGCCGGTGAAACCATCGAGGCACCAGTGACACCAGCTACGAATATTGCCGTTATGATAAGGATGAGAATCTGAGCGATAGCGTAGATATGGAAACCGTTTTTCTTCAGATACCACATCTGGAGTACTCCGATAAACGACGCCGCAAACGCCAGTGCCATCAACAGATAGCTAATACGGCTTACAGCAAGCTGAGCCTGCATCTGAGTCTCAAACTCGTCGATATCCGGCACGAACTTCTCCATCATCTCAAGATATTCTTCACTCTGTCCAAGTTCACGCATGACATTATATGCCAGAAACGAGATGATGTTGCCTAAAAACTGAAATCCCGCGTTGATGAACGAGAGCACGCAAGCAATGGTGAGTCCTGTCGGGCGCTGCGGCTCGGGATTTTCAAAGTCGTTAAACTGCTGATTATCTGAATATTCTTCCATATCTTTTACAGTTTTTATTTCTCAAAAATCTTCTCGCCGAGGTCGTAATCCTGCAGGAATTTCACTGATTTTGCGATTTCGGTGTACATCACCTTGTCGACTTTCACGAACTCCACTTTCTTGCGATATTCAGCTACGAAATTCTCAATGAATGCTGACGATTTGATTGGTTTGCGGAAGTCGAGGGCCTGTGCTGCGTTGAAGAGCTCGATGGCGAGGATGCGCTCGAGGTTGTTGGCGACGCGCAAAGCCTTTGTTGCTGCGTTGGCGCCCATACTCACGTGGTCTTCCTGACCCTGCGAGGACTCTATGCTATCGACTGATGCAGGTGTGCAGAGCTGCTTGTTCTGGCTGACGATAGCTGCTGCCGCATACTGAGGAATCATGAAACCCGAATTCAAACCTGGCTCAGCCACGAGGAACGACGGCAGACCGCGTTTTCCGGCGATGAGCTGATATGTACGGCGCTCTGAGATGTTGCCGAGTTCAGCCATCGCGATGGCCAAGAAGTCAAGGCTCAAAGCCAGAGGCTGTCCGTGGAAGTTACCAGCCGAGATGACCATGTCCTCATCTGGGAACACTGTCGGGTTGTCGGTAACGGCGTTGATTTCCTCACCGAGGATCTGTGACACGTAGTTGATGGCGTCTTTCGAAGCACCGTGAACCTGTGGGATGCAACGGAACGAATATGGATCCTGGACGTGTTGTTTCTCGCGAGCAATCATCTCGCTGCCTTTCAGGAAGTTACGGAAACGCTCAGCGGTGACAATCTGTCCGCGGTGATGACGAATCTGATGAATCTGGTCGAAGAACGGCTCGATGCGGCCATCGAAAGCGTCCAATGAGACAGCGCCAATCATATCGGCGAGGTACTGCAGACGGAATGCCTTGAGCAACACGTAGGTGCCGTATGAGCACATGAACTGTGTGCCGTTGAGCAGTGCCAGACCTTCCTTCGACTGAAGTGTTATAGGCTCCCAACCGAAAATCTTGCAGACTTCAGCGGCTGGACGGATTTCGCCTTTGTAATGAACCTCACCGAGGCCGAGCAATGGCAGCATGAGGTTGGCGAGTGGTGCGAGGTCGCC
>JAFYNO010000032.1 GCA_017549705.1 Bacteroidales bacterium
CATTACGATGCTCTGGAACTGCGCCTTGTCGACGGCTTGCGAGCAGCTGAAAGTGAACAGCAAACCACCTGCCTGAATCTTTTTGATAGCCTCTTTGTTGATGAATTTGTAACCCTGCAAGCCACGGTGCAGCGACTTGTGGTTTTTTGCGAACGCCGGCGGGTCGAGGATAATCAAATCGTATTGATTTTCAGGCATGTTTTGCAGGTAAAGCTTGGCGTCTTCAACAAGGCTTGGGTTGGCTTCTTTTGAAAAGCCGTTCAATTCGATGTTTTTCTCGCATATTTCGATGGCTTTCTTTGAGCAGTCGACCGAAACCACTTGTTTTGCGCCGCCTTGCAATGCTGTTACCGAGAAGCCTCCGGTGTAGCAGAATGTGTTCAAAACGGTGCGATTTTTTGAAAGTTGGCGCACTAAATCGCGGTTGAAACGCTGGTCGAGGAAGAAGCCTGTTTTTTGTCCGGCTTCCCAGTCGATAAGGAACTTTGAGTCGTTTTCGAGCACAAAGTCCTCGCATTTTCCGCCAAGGAGATAGCCGTCTTCAACGCCTTCTTTTCCCATGCGCTGCATTGCCTCGGAGCTTTTGTTGTAGATCGCTTCAATCTTCAACTCAGGTATAGCTTCTAAAGCCTTTGCTATCGCATTGATATTCAGCGCCATGCCTTCAGTCTGCGCTTGAATGACAGCTGTTTTGCCATAAACATCTACAATCAGTCCCGGGAGGTTATCGCCTTCGGAATGGACTAATCTGAAACAGTTGGTGTGCGGATTATCAATGAATCCTAACGTTTTGCGTGTTGCAAAAGCTGCGTTGAGGCGCTCTTGCCAGAACATAGCACCGATCTTGGTATTCTCAAACGACAATAGTTTCACTGCGATGTTGCCTGCTTCGCAGAAACCTGTTCCTAAAATCTCGTCTTTAGAATTGGTAACTGTTACAATATCACCGGCTTGCAGTCCGGGAGCAGCTTTGGCGATGGCGCCCGAGAAAATCCACGGGTGGAAACGCTTCACGGCGTCGTCTTTGCCTTCACGAAGCTTGATAACAGGATATAAAGGATTCATTTTCAATTATTTTTCTATTTTCCAAGGCTCTTCTAAATCGATGTCCCAGTTAGCACGCACCTCGAGCGTCTGATCGTAAAAGATAATCTTTTCGGGTTGTTGTTTTTTACCGAAATTGCCTGGGCTCCATACGCCGTTGGCGTCGAGGTCGAGAGTGGCCTTGAGTTTGTATTTGCCTGGGTCAAGAAACTCGTATACTAGCTCTTGTGATTGGGTAATGATCTGTTTGTCAATAGTTTTGCCCTTTTCGTCTGTCAGCTCGATAATGACTTGCGGCACATCTTCAGGTATCTCAACGTGCATGTAAATGTTTCCATACACTGACTCTTCCTGCACGTTAAAACTGATTTTGATGCTGTCGTTAGTAACCTTTCTGATACTGTAAAACACTGAGTCAGGAATGACAATATGATACTTGTTTTCCTGTTGAAAATCTTTGGCAATCAAATATTTAAAGCCATAGTCATCGAGTTTCTCGAACTGTGTTTTTTGATATAAAGTGTCTTTGTTTTCGATTAGAAGAATCGAGTCGGGTTGATTTAGCTTCACGACAGGCTCGTTGAATGTGAATATTAGCGGCTGCTCTGGTTTTAGTTTGTTGGCCTTGATGTTGTTTTTTGCCTCCAACTTCTTGATTTTCACCTCTTCTTTTTGACGTCTTCTTCTTGACGCAGACTGACGTGGCTTAAGGCTGTAATGTGTTGTATCACTGATGTTTACACCATCATTGATGCTGATTAGTAGACTGTCTTTGCCAGGCGTATAATACCATAAAACAGTATCTTTCCTTGTTGAATATACTGGAAGGATGTTGAATGTGTCGGGTGTCACTTCCAATACATTAAGCTCCACATTATCAGCAGGATAACGGAACACGAAACGCAACAAGCCTTCTTCAACTAGCTCTTTTTTATAAAGCTTCTGAATTGAGTCTTCCTGAATGAACGAAAATAACTCAAATTTCGGATACTCGGGTTTTTTCACTTCAGCGACGCTATCGATCATTGCGATGGAATCGTTCTTGATAGTATCTTTAACAATATGATAATCAACAAAATAAGGTCTGACCATTTCTGTGTGGAAGGCGATTTCCTCATTCGGAAGGTCGTAAATCATATTGGAGTTGTTGTCTTTGATGGCAAAGATAAGATACTCTTTGTCGGCGAGGCCGGAGAACTCAAATCTGCCTTTTTTGTCAGTTGTGGTGATGTAGCTCGGCTTGACATAATATGGTAATGAATCGAGCGTAAGTGTATCATTATCATCGGAATATAAGCCTACCACAAATCCTTCCATAGGTGACAGGGTAGAGGCGGAGATAACTTTGCCTTGCAGTGATAGCGAGTCGATGCTGTTGCCTGTCGAGAAGTTGTACGTGTAGCCTGTGAACACATTGCCTTCGTGTAAATCTTTGATGGCATCACCAAAGTATATGGAGTATGTCGTGTTAGGTCTTAGTGGTTCCTCAAATCTGATAATCAATGTCTTACCGCTTGTGCGATAGGTTGGTTTTTTGTTCATCGGGGGTGAGATGAGCACGGTGTTCGATGGATTGTTGAGCGTCACAAACTCGTCAAAGGTGAGGTGAATCGACTTACCTTTGAAATCTGTCGAGTGGTTTTCCGGCGATGCTACAAGCACTACCGGCGACTTATCGTCTTTCGGTCCGCCGCTCGGCGTCACCACGTTGGCACAGCGAATCATAAGAATCGCCACGACAAAAATCACGATATATCTTCCCCATGTTTTCATGTTGCAAAAATAATAAAATTCATAATTCCATCTATTCGAAAAATTAGTATCTTTGACAATTATTAATTAAGAGGTTAATCATGAAGAATATTTTGTCAATTTTATTGATTTTGTTTGCTGTCACACTTAATGCCCAAGTGGCGCAAGTATCTGGTAATCAATCTGGTACATGGAGTGGCGAGATTCATATCACTGATGATGTCGCTGTGGCTATTGGCGAGTCGTTGACCATAGAGCCGGGCACTTCTGTCATCGCAGATGGATATTTTGGCATTACTGTGCAAGGCGATCTTTATGCTGAAGGCACTGAAAACGCCCGTATCACTTTTACCGTCGCCGATACTACTGGCTATTCGAACTACAATGACATCGAAGCCGGTGCTTGGAAAGGCATTACCTTCCTGAAAGCAGCCACGGTGCGACTGGATTATTGCGATTTCTCGTATGGTAAAACAGCTATCGATGGCGATGGTGGTGTCATGCGCATAGACTTCTCTCGTGATTTCGAGATTTCACACTGCCAATTCCATCATAACACCGCACGAAAAAGAGGTGGCGCAATGTTTGCTTTGAGGTCGGATTTGTATGTCCACGACTGTGAGGTTTATGATAATATCACAATGAGCCATGAAGGAAGTTATTGCTGGGGTACTGGTTTTCAATTCCTTAAGTGTAATATCAATGTGCATGACGTAGTATTTCATGACAACTACACCAATGCCGGTTATGGCGGCGGAATGAATATCGACAGTTGTAATATGGAGATGAACAACGCTGTTTTTTACAATAATATCGCTGTTGATGCCGGTGGCTTGGGCATCCAACGTTGCAAAGATTATGAGGTGAAAGTGTCTAATATGTTGGCTTACAACAATTTTGTGGTGCATTATGGAGGTGGTCTCGCGGTGGCGACGTCAGATCCGGAGCTTAATAACCTCACCCTCGTCAACAACTATTGCGGTGGCGGTGGCGGCGCCGGAATGCAGAACGCCTTTGATGCCGCTCCAACGCTAAACAACTGTATTATCTGGGGAAATCACGCTTTGTCTATGCATAATGGTGATACAGTAGAATATTACAAAGGTTCACAAGTGTGGCTCTGGGGCTCCGATTGCCGACCAGTTTTCATAAACGGCGATATACAGTATGGCATGGATACGATTGAAGGCAGTTATTATATGACACCAGAACACTATGTCAATATGATTAATGCCGACCCACTGTTTGTCTCAGAGGCTAATCATGACTATAGGCTAACCGCCAACAGCCCTTGCATCGACACGGGAACACCTGATATCACTGGACTTTTCATCCCTGATACAGATCTCGGAGGCGGACCAAGAGTTTACAACGACCATATCGATATGGGCTGCTATGAATGGTATGTCCTAGATGTTGACGAAGTTGTAGCAGATGGGAATAGCATAGCCGTTTATCCTAACCCATTGAACGACAATGCATATTGCGTTATAAATCTTTCGAAGAAAACAGATGTGGTGTTGAAACTTATAACGATAGATGGGAAAGAGATTTATAGAGAAAATTGTGGCATTTATGATTCTGGTGAGCATCACATCCCGCTGGGCGGAATGCTGCAAAATCTTGAAAAGAAGAATGAGATGTATCTGTTAGTCATTGATACTAAATACGTTAAGATAATTTACTAAAATGAAAAAACTCTTTGCTGACAATAAAAAAGTCCTTTGGATAGCGCTTTGCATCATCGCTTTTGCGCTGATAACTTTGGTGTATTTCTCACCTATCATGCAGGGCAAGCGACTGAAACAGCATGACATCGAGATGTATAAAGGCATGTCGAAGGAGATTGTCGACTATAAAGCGCAAACGGGTGAGCAGAGTCTCTGGACTAACTCGATGTTTGGCGGTATGCCGGCATGGAATATCGGGGTGCCGCAGACCAGCAACCTCATGACATATATCCACAGGGCTTTGGCTGTGGGTTTTCCACACCCGATAGGTGCAGTGTTTATCAGCATGTTAGGCTTCTTTATCCTGCTTATGGTGCTCGACTGCAAGGTGTGGATAAGTTTCATAGGTGCGCTGGCATACGGCTTCACGTCGTATCTTTTCATCGTCATCGGTGCCGGACATAACTCCAAGGCGATGGCAATGGCTTACATGGCACCAGTCATCGCAGGTATCTTGTTGACATACAAAGGCAAATACCTCTGGGGTGCCGTGCTGACGGCAATAGCTCTCGCACTTGAGATACGCGCCGGACACCTTCAGATAACGTATTACCTGCTGCTTATCGTGGTATGCATCGTTATCGCAGAACTCGTCGAGGCAATAAAAGCAAAACAGTATCTGCATTTCTTAAAGTCAAGTGGCATCTTGGCAGGTGTCGCCATCATCGCCATATTGACTTGCACGACGACGCTTTACGCGAATTATGAGTTCGGCAAAGAGACCATGCGCGGCAAACCTGTGCTGAAGAAGAATGTCGAAAACCAGACCAAAGGCCTCGACAGAGACTATGTCACACAATGGAGCTACGGCATAGGCGAGACCTGGAGTCTGATGATACCTAATGCCAAAGGCGGCGCCTCGGAATATATCGGCAACACCAACCCGGCATTAGACAAATGCGACTCGCGTTACCGCTCGACCATCGCGCAGCAGAACGCCTATTGGGGCGACCAGCCTGGCACCAGCGGACCGGTGTACGTAGGCGCTATAGTATGTTTCCTGTTTGTGTTAGGACTCTTCGTGGTTAAAGGCAAGTACAAATGGGTGCTGCTCGCCGCCACCGTGCTGTCGATATTGCTCAGCTGGGGTAAAAACTTCATGGGCTTCACCGACTTCTTCCTAGATTATGTCCCAGGTTATAATAAGTTCCGCGCCGTCTCGATGACACTGGTGATGGCGGAGGTGTGCATGCCGTTGCTCGCCTTTCTTGCCTTGGCGGAGATATTCAAAAACCCAGATCTGCTGAAGCAAAACAAGAAATATCTGTATATCTCGTTGGGAATAACAGGCGGACTATGTATCTTGTTCTATGCCATGCCTCAGGTGTTTTTCAACTTCCTGAGTCAGGGTGAGGCAGCGCAGTTTAAGCAGCTGTCGGCAGGTCAGGATGGCGCGTTATACTCCACTTTCGCCAATGAACTCGAAAAAGTGCGAGTCGCCATCTTCAAAAAAGACGCGATGCGCAGCTTCTTGTATATATATGTCGCCGCAATACTTATGTTGTTGAGCCTCAGCGGTAAGATGAATAAAAACTATATGTTTGTGACGCTGGCGTTGCTGGTCGTCGCCGACATGTTTACCATCGACAAACGTTATCTCAACAATGATAACTTCATCGACAAACGTAAAGCCGACAAGCCTTTCGTGATGAGCGATGTCGACAAACAGATCTTACAGGACAAAGACCTTGATTATCGTGTGATTAACCTCACTGTCAGCACGTTCAATGATGCGAGCACGTCGTATTTCCATAAGTCGGTGGGCGGCTACCATGGTGCAAAGCTTCGTCGCTATCAAGATATCATTGACCAATATCTCAGCAAGCAGAGTCCTAGTTATTGGAAGGTGCTTAATATGTTGAATACCAGATATTTCATCTATTCTAAAGATAGAAATAAGATGGCTTCACGAAATTACGAGGCCTTCGGCAACGCCTGGATTGTCTCCGATATCAAGTGGGTGGCGACACCTAACGAGGAGATTGACGCTATTGCTGACACCGACGTGAAAGAAGTGGCGATTGTAAACAACGAGTTTAAGAATCTGTTAGGTGATTTTGTCGCGACACCGTCGGAAGGCGCTATTCAACTTGTTGATTATAAACCTAATGAGTTGACATACGGCTTCGATTCATCGAAAGATGAACTGGTTGTTTTCTCCGAGATATGGACCAAGAAAGGCTGGAAGATGTGGGTAGACGGTAAGGAGAGTCCACTGTTCAGAAGCGATTATATCCTGCGTTCGGCAATCATCCCGGCGGGTCAACACGAGATTGTAATGCGCTATGAGCCAAGCATCTGGCGCATAGGAAACACCATCCAACTGATAACATCTTTGTTGATTTTGGCTGGATTTGTCGCGATATGCTATTACACATTCAAAAAACGTGAAATGACGTTATGAAGCGGGTTCTGATAATCACATATTATTGGCCACCGTCAGGAGGTTCAGGTGTTCAGCGTTGGCTGAAGATGTCGAAATATCTGCCTGAAAACGGCTGGCAGCCAGTGATTTATACTGCTAAAGACGCCGAGTATCCTGTCGAGGACAAGTCGCTCGAGAAGGATGTGACGCCAGAGGCGGAGGTTATCAGACGCCCGATAGTAGAGCCTTATTCGTTTTATAAAAAGTTCCTCGGCATCAAGAAAGGTGAGAAGGTGAAGGCTGGCTTCATCAACGAAGGAAAGAAGAAAAGCAGCTGGAAAGAGAACCTGAGCGTTTGGCTGCGAGGCAACTTCTTCATCCCGGACGCCCGCTGCTGGTGGATCAAGCCCTCAGTGAGATTCCTTAAAAAATATCTCAAGGAACATCCTGTGGACGCGATGATATCAACAGGTCCGCCGCATTCGATGCATCTGATAGCTAAGGCGTTGCATACTAAGCTGAACATACCGTGGGTCGCCGACTTCCGTGACCCGTGGACGGAGATAGACTACTACGATAAGTTCAAGCTGACACGCTGGGCCGACCGCAAGCATCATCGTCTGGAACATGAGGTGCTGAGCACGGCCGACAAAGTGGTTACGGTGAGCCCTAACTGGGCATCAAGACTCGACAGACTGGGAGCCAAAGGAGCCCTTACCATTTACAACGGCTATGACGGAGGCGACAGCACTCAAAAGACATCATCATTACCAAAAGAGTTCACGCTGACATATCTCGGCGTGCTGTCAGCGATTCAAAACCCGGAGAATTTGTGGAAAGCAATAGGTGAACTCATCAATGAAAATGATGACTTTAGCAAAGATTTTAGAATCAATATGATAGGACAAATCGACAGCTCGGTAAAACAATCTATCGAAGATAATAAACTGAGCGATTATGTCACGTTTTCGCCATATATATCTCACGATAAGGTGAGTCAGGTGCAGAAAAACACCACTATG
This sequence comes from Bacteroidales bacterium, assembly GCA_017549705.1. GTDB lineage: Bacteria > Bacteroidota > Bacteroidia > Bacteroidales > F082 > Limimorpha. The sequence goes on from JAFYNO010000032.1 coordinate 7,914, forward strand.
CTTCTGCTGTTGCTGATGCCTGATACCGAAATCAGGGCAAAGGGTCTTCTGACAGGCAAGATGTTTGAATATCTGGCATCAGGCCGACCGATATTGTGCATCGGACCGGAAGACGGCGACGCTGCTCATATCATCAACGAATGCAATGCAGGAGCGACAGCCGGATTTGACAACAAAGAAAAGATAAAAGAGATTATAAAAGATTATTACAACCGCTTCATTACAACAGGATTGCCGGATAATACAACGGCTTCCATTGAGAAGTATTCACGAAAGGCTTTGGCAAAAGAGTATTCCAAGCTTCTTGAAGGGTTGTCGCAAAATCATCACGATAATGGATAAAGACTACTGGAAAAACATCTATTCAAAACAATCGGAAGCTGAGATGCCTTCGCTGTTTGCACAATATATATCCGAATCACTACACGTCGAAGGAAAAAGTCTGATCGAGTTAGGCTGCGGCAACGGCCGTGACGCCATATTTTTCGCAAATGCCAACGCCGCTAAGGTGGTAGCCATAGATCAATGTGAAAACATCGTGGAATTACTCAAATATCGTTATAAGAAAGTGGAAAATCTGCAATTCCAATGCCGTGATTTCACATGCTTGGACGATAATGAGAGATATGACATCGTATATTCACGTTTCACATTGCATTCAGTATCAAAGGAACAGGAACAAAGAGTTTTGCAGTGGTCGTATCGTAACCTTAACCTTAACGGACAATTATGCATTGAGGTTAGAGGACAGAAAAACGAGATTTACAAGGTGGGAGAGCCTGTTGAAGGAGAACCCGACGCCTTTATCCTGAATGAGCATTACAGACGTTTTCTGAATTTTGATGCTTTGTGTGAAAACCTGAAAAATATTGGTTTTACAATCGATTATGCACAGGAAAAGAAAGGTTTTGCACCATATAACGGCACTGATGAGACATATATCAGAATCATAGCCAGAAAATAAATTATCATGGAAGATTATTCAAAAATCAATGGTGAAGGGACTTTGCTGCGTAAGGTGCAACTGCGTTTGCTTGATATTCTTGTCGAGATAGACAAAATCTGTCGCAAACACGACATCAAATATTGGATAGATTTCGGCTCGTTGTTAGGTGCCGTGCGACATGGCGGGTTCATACCTTGGGACGACGATATCGACATCTCGATGCCAACCGAAGACTATAAGCGTTTTAAGGAGATAGCACCGAAAGAACTGCCTGAGCACTTGTTCTTGCAGACAAAAGAAACAGACCCGTCATACAGCCTACTCATAGATAAGGTGAGAGATAAAAACTCGTTTTTTGTGACAAAACACGAAGACTTCACCGCTGATTACAACAAAGGTCTGTATATCGATATTTTCGAGGTCGTGCCATATCCTAATGTCAACCCGAAAGTGCAGAAAAGAGTTCTGCTGTGGTATCAGAAAGTCTGCCATTTCTATTCCGTGAAACAAAAAGTGACGTTGAAAAACCATCTGGCAGCTCTGACGTTTCCAGTCGTCAGACTCTTTTTAAGTCTTGTTTGGGCTGTTTTTAACATCAAGCCGAAAACAAAACTCGGTTATGAGAAGCATTTTAGCGTCTATGGCAATTCTTACGCTAAAGATATGGTTTATCCGTTAAAAGATATTGTTTTTGAAGGCAAGACATTCCTCGGCCCGGCTGATCCGGATTGTTATCTTACTAGTATTTACGGGGATTATATGAAGTTGCCGCCAGAAGATAAGCGGAGAACTCATATCATTCATGTGAGTCTGGAGAAACTCTCGTAAAGCTCGATTAGCACTTTCCCGTCCGTTTCCCAGTTGTATTTGTCAACAACAGCCTGTCGTCCATGTTGGATGAAAAGGTTAAGTTTTTCTGGATTTTCGTATAAGTCACAGATTGTTTCCGCCAGCTCTTCCGGATGGTCGTATCTGTAGCTCATGCCGCTTTCCGTCTCGTTTGTGATGCGCACCAACGGGTCGCAGTTGGAGACAATCATTGGGATTTCAGCGTACATATATTGAAAAATCTTATGCGGGATAGTGTTGTCGGTATGTCCAGATTTGATGTGCGGTATCAGAGCGACGTCGGCCGACTCATACAAACCGCATATTTGCGTGAAGAGCTTGAAGCCATGTAAGGTGACGTTGTCTTGGATGCCCAGCTCCTCGATAAGCTGAACGAGATTCTTGAGATAGCTGCCGCTTCCCACCAAGTCGAAGTGTACGTTGATATTTTTTGCTTTCAAAAGAGCGATAGCCTGCAAAACGTACTGCAATCCCCTGTGATAGTTGACAGAGCCGACATACAGCATCTTAAACTCGCCTTTGTTGAACCCACGACGTTCAGTCGGCTGAAAATGGCTGAGATTCAGAGTGTTGGAGACGATGTATATTTTTTCAGGTGCTATACCCAACGACTCGATACGTGTTTTTGCCTCATCAACCACCACGATAATCTTGTCAGCGAGGGCGCACATCGTCTTCTCGTATCTAACCCATTGACTATAAGTGGATAACAGCTTTCCTAAGAATGTGTTTGTATGTGTTGAAAGCTGGAGCAGCACTGGCCAATTTTCAAATAGATCGAGCACAAAATGCACTCCATATTTGCATTTCGCCTCGTAACCAACCTTTGCCAATGGCAGGTCACAAATATGAATGGCATCAAACCTGATTTCTTTGTAAAGGTCAGCCACGAAAGATCTCCAATAGTTGAAATAAAATGGGAATTTCAAGACCCCGACACTTGTCTTATGTCTGAATTTTGAGATGTGTCTGCGATGTATCGTGCCA
>JAFYNO010000033.1 GCA_017549705.1 Bacteroidales bacterium
ATTGACTTCCTTCACGACGGCGCTCTTCGCTTCACGGTCGGGACCGAACACGCTGAGGTATACGCGCGCATACGACAGGTCGCTGGTCACGTTGACCTTAGTCACCGTTATCATGATGTTTCCTTGGGTCTTGATTTCCCTTTGGAATATTTCGCTGAGTTCCTTCTGAATCAGCTTCGAGATTTTCTGTTGTCTTTTTGTTTCCATAGTGGCGCAAAATTACATATTTTTTTGATGCAGAGATGCCATTTATACATATTATTTTCATAAATTTGCAGATTGTTATTGACGCGAGACTGCGCGACGCGAGCAATCCCGTAGAGGAAGAATGGGAAAAATCTGTGATATCAGCGAAATCTGCGAGAGGATAAAGAAAAATTAAATTTTAGAAATATGAAAAACTACAAATTTGAAGCTTTCCTGGTGATGATCGGATTGATTGTCATGGGATTTTGTGTGATGCTCGGTTTGGGCAAAGTGAATCATGATGTGAGAACCGTCAACGTGAGAGGCCTCGCGGAGATGGACGTCGAAGCTAACAAAGTGACATGGCCTATCGCCGTCAAAGAAGCTGGCAACGAGCTGACAGCCGTTTATGCTAAAGTGAGCAAAAGCGCTGATGAAGTCGTTAAGTTCCTTAACGCCAATGGCATGAGCGATGATGAGATTGCAGTGACAGCTCCTAATGTGGTCGACAACGCAACCAATTACTACAACAGTAGTTGGAAACAGCGTTACAATGTCACGGCAAATATTGTGGTGACATCTAACAAAGTCAAGCTGGTGATGGAACTCATCTCCCGTCAAGGCGAGCTTATCGAGAAAGGCGTCACTATCAACTCAAGTGAATACGGCAGCTACACCATCTACGAGTACACCGAGCTCAACAGCATCAAGCCGCAGATGATCGAGGAGGCTACAAAGAACGCCCGCGCCGCCGCTGAGAAGTTTGCCAAAGACTCAGAAAGCAAGCTCGGCAAGATTAAAACAGCCAACCAAGGCCTGTTCACCATCGAGAACGTCGACGAATACACTCCAAACGTCAAGCATGTGAGAGTGGTAACCAACGTGACATATTTCCTTGAGGATTAATGATGCTCTTTTATAGAAAATATGGCGATCCGAAGAACAAGCCCATCGTGGTTCTGCACGGTGTGCTTGGTCTTTCCGACAACTGGGATAACTTCGGCAAACGCTTTGCGGAGCTAGGTTTTTACGTCATAGTGCCCGACATGCGCAACCATGGGCAGTCGCCGCATTACGAGACATTCAACTACAAGGTGATGGCTCGCGACGTCAAGAAAGTGCTCGATTATGAGCATATCACGAAGTGTTATGTCGTTGGTCACAGCATGGGCGGCAAGATTGCCATGATGCTGGCATTCGAGAACCCGCAACTCGTTGAGCGTCTGGAGGTTCTCGACATCAGTCCGAGGAAGTTCGACCATCCGCTGCAGCATCTCGAGTTCATCTCAGCCATGGGCAACGTCGACCTGAAGCATGTGCAACGCCGCGCCGATGTGGAGGCACAGCTCGAGAAATACCATTTTGAGAAGCGCGTCTTGCTCTTCCTGATGAAAAACCTTTCGTTCAGCCACGAGCACGGATTCAGATGGAAGCCATATCTCAAGTCGATTTACAAAAACATCACAGAGATAAGCAAAGGCCTTGAAGACAAAGGCGTTTACAGCGGCCCGACCTTGTTCATCAGAGGCGGCAAGTCGGATTACATCTTGGAGAAAGATGTGGAACAAATCAAGATGCAATTTACTGATTATAAATTAGTTACGCTGGAAGAATCGGGGCACTGGATTCATGTGGATGACCCGGTGGGGTTTATGAGAGAAACGGAGAGATTCCTCGCCGCAAGCGGCTCGGAATGACAAAGAAAGGCGCCACCTTAAGGGCTTTAATGGCATTAAGGGCGTTAAAGCCATTAGGGCAGCGCCTTAAAAAAATAATTGTACCATATTAAATATTTTGTATTTTTGTAGTCTATAAATTTTAAATAGTTTTTTAGAAATGATTCCGTCGAAACAGAGGGTTTTAGAAGTTTTGAAAGACGTGGTTTATTTCCCTAAGGGAAGTAACATCGTTGACGCTGAGATGGTTAAAGACGTCGAGGTGGGTGAGAATTTGGTTCGTTTTAAACTCGTTCTTGATGATGTCGAGGATGAAAAGAATCAGTTTGTGATTGAAAATGCGAAGAAGATTTTAAACGATAACTTTGGTGATGTCGATGTTGACATCATCCCGACGGCGCCGGTGACTATGCTCTCGAAGGTGCATCATATCATCGCGGTGGCATCGGGCAAAGGCGGCGTTGGTAAGTCGACAGTGTCGGTGAACCTTGCGGTAGCTCTTGCAACACAAGGCTTTAGAGTCGGATTGTTGGATGCCGACATCTACGGTCCGTCGGTGCCGATTATGTTCGGAACAGAAGGCACGCAGCCGGAGTGCTACGACAAAGACGGCAAGACATATATGGTGCCGCTTCAGAAATACGGCATCAAGCTGATGAGTATCGGCATGATGGTCAATCCGGAGACGCCACTCATCTGGCGTGGACCTATGGCTACCAGCGCTTTGACACAGCTCATGACTGAGACCGACTGGGGTGAGATCGACTTCTTGGTCGTCGACATGCCTCCGGGAACAGGCGACATCCAGCTCTGCCTGGCACAGAACTTCAAGGTGGCTGGCTCTGTCATCGTGACGACACCACAGAAGGTAGCTTTTGCTGACGTGCGCCGTGCCGCTAACATGTTCAAACACAAAGGCGTGAGCGTCCCGATTCTGGGCTTGGTCGAGAATATGGCATATTTCACACCAAGCGACATGCCTGACAAGAAATATTTCATCTTCGGTGAAGGCCATGGCAAGAAGTTCGCTGAAGAACTCGGCATCCCGTTCCTCGGTGAGATCCCGATTGACGAGAACGTGGCGAGCGCCGGCGACGCCGGAACACCATATGCATTCGGTAACTTCGGTCCAGTGACCGTCGCATTCGAGAAGTTGGCACGTAAAATCATTGAACAGTTCTAGTCATGGAAAAAGAAGTTATTGAAAGAAAAGTCAAGAATATTCTGAAGCAGATCGAGCCTTATCTGAAGGCCGACGGCGGCGGTGTGAATTTTGTGCGCCTTGATGACGACATGACAGTATGGGTAGAACTCACAGGTCATTGCGCCAACTGCCCGCATAGCACGCAGACACTGAAAAACGGCATCGAGAATACGATGAAAAGTGTGATTCCAGAAATAAAATCAGTAGAAAAAATATAGTATTAACACTAAAAAAATTCAAACATGAAAAAAACTTTACTATTCTTAGCAACAGTGTTTATGAGTTTGAGCATGATGGCTCAGACCACAACTTACACGAAGATCAATTCTGAATCAGAATTGAATGCAGGTGACAAGGTCCTTCTCGTTGGTATCAAGGATGACGGATCAGCATTTGCTATGTCATGGCAGAAATCAAACAACCGCGGTGCTGTGGCAGTTACAAACGAAGGTGGCAGCATCACAACAGCAGTGGCAGTCGACCCAAACAGCCAGACAGATCCTTTTGAGCTGACAGTCGGTGGACAGAGCGGCGCATGGACTTTCTTCGATGAGGTGACAAACGGTTATCTCTATGCTCCAGGTGGTGGTAACTACCTCAGAACACAGGGAACAAACAACGCTAATGGCGAATGGGTCTTGGCAGTTGATCAAGATGGTTTCAAACCTACATCAAACGGCAGTGTTGACCAAAAATACATGCATTACAATGCCGGTAGCACATTGTTCGGATGCTACAACGAGTCATCAACAGTGACAGGTGTTGTTTACATCTTCAAAGGTGGCGAACCTTCTATCGACCCAGAGCCGAGCAACTACCCAACAAACTTCAATGCTACACTTAGCATCACCAAAGCTACCCTCACATGGACAGCTTCAACAGGCGCACAGCTCCCAAGAGGTTATGTGGTCCTCGGCACAACAGGCAGCATCAATGCTCCTGTCGACGGCTCACCAGTTGAAAACGACGTTGACCCATCAGATGGCAATGTGGCTTTCAACACAACAGGTACAACAGTCAGCTTCGACCAGCTCCCAGCTAACACAACATGGACATTCGCTATCTTCCCTTACACCAACAGCGGTGCTAACATCGACTACAAAACCGACGGTTCATATCCAACAGCAACAGTCACAACACAGGATGTGACATGCATCTTCGCATCAGACTTTGCTAGCGGTCTCACACCATTCATAGCAATTAGCTTGGAAGGCGACCAGGAGTGGACAACAGGTTCATATGATGGCATCCCATATGCAAAGATGAGCGGCTACGCAAGTGGCACCAACTATGCTAACGAAGACTGGCTCATCACACCAGATATTTTGGATGGCAACCAATACGATGAACTCACCGTCAGCTTCATGAATGCATATAAATTTGATGGCAACCCATTGGAGCTTAAGATTTCAACAGAATACGATGGAATGAGCGATCCTAGCGAGTTCGACTGGGTCGACGTTACAGCATTCTGCGAGTGGTCACAGGGTGAATATGAATGGGTTACAACAGATTTCGATATCGAGACAGCAGGCATGAGCCATCTGTATATTGCATTCAGATTCACCAGCACCAATACAGCATCATCAACATGGGAAGTCGCTGAGTTCAGAGTCTATGAAGGCTATGACGCAGTCATGGAGAACGAGGCAGTATCATTCAACCTCTATCCAAACCCAGCAAGCAGCAGCATCAATATCGAGGCTGAAAGTGCAGCTGAGGTTCAGATCATGGATATGGCTGGCCGCACTGTGATGACAGTGAACGCTGTTGAAGGCGTCAACACCATCAACGTGGCCGACCTCGCCAACGGCGTTTATTTCGTGAGAATGAACGGCGCTGTCGTGAAATTCGTTAAAAGATAATAGATAACGGATAAAAGATAATAGATGTAGAGACGTGCCATGGCGCGTCTCTACGTTTTAAAATCAATGATTATCAGTTATTTGAAATATCGAAGAAAGGCGCAGGGGAAATATCATCTGCATTCGCCGTTGGTTTACGACCTTTACGAAAAGGTTCTTGAGCCTTCCACGTCATTTCGAGCGAAGTCGAGAAATCTACGTCATGACGAGTTGTTTTACGATGTTTTGGATAAAAGACTGAAATCATTCATTAACGATAATCCATTGATTTTTAAAGACGATGATGTCGTGATGATAGTGAAAGACATCCATCGCAACAGGCAGAATGAGGCGGATTGGGAGAAGCTGATAGCCGACGAGAAGGTGCGCTTGAGCATCGACTGCTGGCGTTTCGGCATGGTTTTCATCATGGACAGGATAAAAAAAGAACACTATATATTAAAGGTATGAAAGTTTACACTAAGACAGGCGACAAAGGTACCACATCGTTGGTAAACGGCACGAGAGTGGGCAAAGACGACCTCCGGCTTGAGGCTTACGGCACCCTCGACGAGCTGAGCGCGTTCATCGCAGTGCTGATGGACTCGACGGAGAAGTATAATGATGTGTTTAAACGCATTCAGGAACGTTTGCTCGTTGCCGAGTGCTTACTTGCCACCGACGAGACCAGCGAGCTTCGTAAGCAGCTCCCTCAGATGGAAGAATCCGACGTGGAAGGCATCGAAAAGTTTATCGATGAGATGAACGAAACGTTGAAGCCGTTGAACAGTCTCATCATCCCGGGCGGAAACCTGTTGGCGTCGAAGTGCCACGTGTGCCGCACTGTGTGCAGAAGAGCCGAGAGAGCCGTCGTGCGCATGAGCCGTCAGCATGAGGTCAACCCAGTGATAATGAGATACTTAAATCGCTTGTCTGACATGTTTTTTGTGATGTCGAGAGTGTTTATGGAGGGTGATAATAAGTGGCGTCCCTAATGGCTAATGGCTAATAGCTAATGGCTTAAAAATTTTATAAAATTTTTCTTGACAGAATAAAAAATTGTACTATTTTTGCAGCCCGAAAAAAATAGATATTAATATGTATTGGACATTAGAATTAGCGTCGAAGATGGAGGATGCTCCATGGCCGGCAACAAGGGACGAGCTTCTTGAGTGGGCAATGCGTACAGGTGCTCCGCAGGAGGTGATAGAGAATCTTCAGGAGATAGAAGACGAAGGCGATGTTTACGAGCGTATCGAGGACCTCTGGCCCGATTATCCTACAAAGGACGACTTCTTCTTCCACGAGGATGAATATTAAAAAAAGAGACTCTCAGGTTAGCTTGAGAGTCTTTTCTTGTATTTATAAGCTATATTTTAAGAAAATTTAACATTGACAATGAAAACTATCAAATTAATCTTTGCTATTATGGCAGCTATGGTTTTAGCCGTTTCGTGCGGCCAGAAGAAGGCACAGAAGGTGCTTGTGCTTTATTATTCACAGACAGACAACACCAAGCTGGTGGCTGAGGATATCGCCGGCAAGCTTGGTGCCGACATCGAGCGGATCGAGGCAGTGAACCCCTACGACGGTGATTTTATGCAGACCATCGAGCGTTGCATGCAAGAGCGCAAGGACGGCGTGATTCCTGAGATCATGCCTCTTAAGTCGAAGATTGCCAAATATGACGTCATTTTCATCGGTTATCCGATTTGGTTTGGCACCTATGCGCCGCCTATCACAAAGTTTTTACAAGAAGTCGACTTGAGCGAAAAGATTGTCGTTCCATTCTGCACATTTGGCAGCGGCGGCCTTGAGTCGAGCATGGCTGATTTAGTTAATGTACAGCCCAATGCCCAGATTATCGCAGGCTATGGTGTCCGTGCAGCCCGCTTAGATGCAATGCCGGCTGAGGTTGACCAGTTTTTGAAAGAAAATGGGTTTATCTCTGGAGAATACGTAAAACTTGGTGCTTTCCCTGAGCCACATGAGGTGAGCGAGGCTGAAACCGCCATCTTTGACGCTGCCACCGGCGATTACCCGATGATGCACGCCAAGGCTAAGATGGTTGCAACACGCGAGATTCCGAACGGCACGGAATATTTCTTCATCGCCGAGGATCAACCACGTGAGGCGCGCGAAGATATGCCACCAGCGGGAGAGCTGCAGGTCTACGTCAACGTTGTCGGCGACGAGAAGCCGGTGTTTACCAAGGTGGTGAGATAAGTAATTACGAAAAAATTATAATCCATGAAAAAGATTTTGCTTTTATTAGTATCGGTTGCATTAGTGTTGGTGGCATGTACATCGTCGCCGAAAAGACCGAATTTGAAACATTACAAAGAGATCGTCAAAGAGCTGAGCTCCGAGAAATATCAGGGCAGGGGATATGCCCGTGACGGCGTGACCTTGGCGGGACA
>JAFYNO010000034.1 GCA_017549705.1 Bacteroidales bacterium
CAACGACAAAATTTTTCCTGCTATCGCATTCAGTTTCAGCAAGTTCACCAGCGTAGTGTTCGTTATCGGCTTGGTGGCAGCCGGTTATTCATCAGCTGACGGAACATTAACGGCGCTGACTACCACTTTCTGCTATAATTTTCTGGATTTTGACACAAAAATCAACCTTTCTGAAGAGCAAAAACTCAAGACCAGAAAGCGGATTCACATTATATTCGCTATCGTTTACTTATTGGTAATCATAGCGTTCCGCCCATTCCATAACCAGTCTTTAATCGACAAAGTGTTCGAAATTGCCGGGTACACTTACGGTCCATTATTAGGCTTGTACAGTTTCGGCCTTTTTATCAAAAAGCGCAAGCCAATCGACAAATATGTACCATATATCGCAATAGCATCGCCAATTTTGAGTTATATTCTTAACATGTACTCAGTACAATTATTTAACGGATACAAATTTGGATTCGAAATATTGATAATCAACGGGTTAATAACGTTCATGGCGTTATTGGCAATATCTAAAAAAATAAAAATATGAAAAAACTATTTTTAATACTATCGTTAATAGCATCATTAAGTCTTGAGGCTCAATTTGTTACAACATTTGCTAAGAATGTCACAGAGACACAGGAAGATGGTATTTTCTATTATCTTCCAAGAAATATCATAAGACTAGAGTTCTTGGTTGAGGAAACTGATTATTACATCGGTCCGTATGCTGAATTTGCCTCAAAATTGATGGGGATAACCGATTATATTAAGGAGAATAAAAAAGAATATAGCATTAAATCTGTTGACATTCAATTAGTTAACGAGATTGATCCAAATGCGGCGTATTTCATTTCATTTGATGAAAAAAGTAAGGAACCATTGCTAAATGTCATTCTAGACGATGATGGTTTGATATTGTCAATTGGTTACGAACATGAACCTGCTAAGCCAAGGATATTGCGCACATCATTTCTTGATAATGGTTTAAATCTCAATATAAATCAAGAAGTTTCGTTTGTTGAAATCCTTGATAATGAGATAGAACTTGAAGATGATGACGATGAGAGTAAATCTCCACAAAAAATAACCAAGGAAGACAAGGCAAAATACGCTCTGGAGAAGATTAGTAGAGCTAAAAACGCTTATATGGATCTTATTACAGGCGACCAGGAGGTGCCAGATGGCAATACACTGCCGTTTATGGTAGAGAATTTAAAAAACATTGAGAATGAATACGTTAGCTTATTCAAAGGTAAGGTCGTGAAAAACACATCTTATAAGGTTTTGTATATCACTCCTGAAGAAAACCAGATAAACGCTTCAGTATCAATAGCCAAGCTCTCAAAAACAGACGGAATCGTTGAATTGAATGGCAAAGGCGACATGATTAAAATACAATTCGAAAGAAAGAATACATTGGCCAACATCAAACAATTGAGCGACGAAACTAAAAATGCAAGCCTGGCCAACAAGATTTTCTATAGAATGCCAGCCGAATCAGATGTAAAAGTTCTTGTAGGAAACAATATCTTAGCTGAAAAACAATTGACTATAAGTCAGTTTGGCATCATCAGGACAATGTCTGTCAAGAACAACAAAATATTATTTGACCCGAATACAGGTCAAATAATTTCAGTTATTAGATAAGATCTTATTTTAAAAAGGCAGATCGTCACCGTTGTCTGAGGCAAAATATTCCTCATTCATTGGTGGCAATGGCTGTTGCATTGGTTGTTGTGCCACAGGTTGTGCTGTAGGCTGGTCAACGTCTAATCTGATAGCTCTGACATCAGTGTACCATTTACCGTTAAATTCACGTGATTCTATGCTAATCTGAGCCTTAATTGTTTGACCGACAAAGAATCCGTTAGCTTCATTAACACGGTCGTTCCAGCACATCAAACAAACCTTTTTAGGATATTGTTCAAGTGTTTCGATTATCAATTCTTGTTTTTTCCAAGGACCACGTGGTGAACTTCCTTCTGTCAAAGTACCTAATTGTACAACTTTTCCAATGATTTCCATATCTGTATTATTAATAATTTTCTTGGCGCAAATTTACTTAAATAATCATTACGATTTTCATTTTTAACATAGTTTGCAAAAAATAGATTGAAATGTTAAAATTATTAATATTTGTTTCATATTTTTGTAAGTTCTTTTACAAAATAATATACATTATGTTAAATAGAGTATTTAAAAAAAGGTGGAGTCGTATACTCCACCAATTTTATTTATTCAAGAGCTTTAGCTTTATCCATCATTTTAAGACGTGTGTAAATACCTCTTAATGCTTGTTTAACAGCTAAATCTTCTGGAAGAAGCTCATAGGTCTTTTCCACATAAGGCAATGCTCTCTCGTCGTATGACTTAGCTTCTGCTGACATTGCATCTGTTGCTGCCAAATATGCTTTGAAGTTTGCATATTCGCTTGGATCTTTCTTATTTGCTTCTTCATAAATCTCAGAAGCTTTATCAATTAGCAATGCACCTGCATTGTAATAAGCGTCAGCGTATGCTGCATCTTCAGCGATAGCCTTGCCATAATAATCAAGGGCTTTCTCGAGATCATAAATTGATGATTCTCTGTTGCCGTAGATTGTTCCAAGGATGAAATAATAAACTGGCTGTTCGGTGTATTTCTGAGCCATTGCTTCAATCTGGTCAACGATTTCAGCCTCTCTGTGGATTGTCAGATAGGTATTAATCATATCGTTAACTAATTGAGGATCATCTGGATACTTAGCTCTTGCGATTTCGATTGTTTCGACCGACTTATCTCCTTCGCCAAGTTCTCTGTAAGCGTTGATAAGACCAGAGTAGTTTGAAGCATCCTCATAACCTTTTGCGATAAGCATTTCGTATGTTGATGCTGCAACGTCGTATTTGCCAAGTTTTGCTGCACATGTAGCGAGGTTGATCAATGCAGCATCGTCTACTGAGCCAATCTTTTCTGCTGCATCGTTAGCTTTCTGGAAATCATTCATAGCATCTTCATAATTGCCGTTATTGAAGCTGTCGACACCAAGTTGATAGTATACATTATCAATACCTCTTACATATTGTGAGAGCTCTTGACCCATCTGGCGGAAATAAGCTTCATCTAGTTGCTTAATCTTCTCGACAGCTAGCAAAGCCTTGTCAAATGCTTCTGGATCGAGGTCATTGAATTCAGGATACCAGCCCAATTTGTAATAAATAACTGCATAATAATGCCAGGTCTTAGCCTGATTCATTGTTGACTCATTCTCTGAAGCAGCGTCGATAGATGCTTTAGCTTTACCCATCAAAATCTTAGCGTTAGCCATCTGTTTAGCAGCTTTTTCTGGTTTGTTAACAGCCTTGTAGTTATCAGCTGCATCGATAAGCTGCTGAGCCTGTCTTTGATAGTTGTTAGCGTCCTGACGTTTCATGTCCTGGGCTATAGCAAACTGGCCAAAAATTGCCAATGCTAATAATAACAATACTTTCTTCATTTTATTAAATTTTAAAAGTTAAACTTCTTGTTGATTTTCTGTATTAACGTTGTCTGTACCTTCATTATTGTCTGAAGTCTCAGTATTCTCTACGTTTTCCGCATTTTCGTCAAACTCTTCCTCTTCTTCGATGTCCTCTGCCTTTACTTTTGTAACAGCTGCGATTTCGTCGTTGTCGCGGAGGTTGATGAGGCGCACGCCTTGTGTTGCACGACCCATAACTCTCAGAGTATCAACGGCTATACGGATAAGAATACCAGATTTGTTGATGATCATGAGGTCATCGCCATCGACCACGTCTTTGATAGCCACCAGCTGACCGGTCTTATCGGTGATGTTCATGGTCTTGACGCCCTTACCGCCACGGTTGGTGATACGGTATTCCTCAAGGTCAGAACGTTTTCCATAACCCTTTTCAGAAACCACAAGCACGTTGGTCGCTGGGTCGTCGATGCAGATCATGCCGACAACTTCATCGTTTTCATCGTCAACGGTGATAGCGCGCACACCTGATGCTGTTCTACCCATCGGACGTACAGTCTTTTCTGGGAATCTGATAGCCCTACCCGACTTCAAAGCGATCAAAATCTCGCTGTTACCGCTGGTCATCTTAGCTTCAAGGAGCTCGTCGCCTTCGCGGATACCGAGAGCGATGATACCTGTTGCACGTGGACGTGAGTAAGCCTCCATCGTGGTCTTCTTGATGATACCTTTCTTCGTGATGAGTGTAAGATAATGATTCTCACAGAATTCAGGTGTCATATTTGTCAAGTTGATGTAAGCTTTGACGTTGTCATCAGGATCGAGATGGATAAGGTTCTGGATTGCCCTACCCTTGCTTGCCTTGGTACCTTCTGGGATCTCAAAAACACGGAGCCAGTAACACTTGCCTTTTTCGGTGAAGAACAGCATGTAGTTATGGTTCGTCGCCACGAAAATCTGTTCGATGAAGTCTTCGTCGCGTGCGTCGGAGCCTTTCGAACCCTTGCCTCCCCTGCTCTGGCGGCGGTATTCCGTCAGGTTGGTACGTTTAATATAATTAAGGTGTGAGATTGTCACAACCACAGCGTCGTCAGCGATGATGTCTTCCATCTTGAAGTCTTCAGCTGTACGCTCGATAGTGCTCTTTCTCTCGTCACCATATTTCTCCTTGACATAACGAAGCTCATTCTTGATGATATCAAACTGTAACTTCGGATCAGCGAGGGTTTCTTTGAGATGAGCGATGAGTTTATGCAATTCCTCGAGTTCATCCATAATCTTCTTGATCTCGAGGCCTGCCAACTGACCTAAACGGTAAGCCACGATTGCGGCTGCCTGTGGGTCGTCAAAGCCGTACTGATCCATCAAAGCCTGTTTTGCTTCTTGGGCGCCGCCCTTACAAGCACGGATTGTTGCGATGATCTGATCCACGATATCGATAGCGCGGGCAAGACCTTCCAAGATATGAGCGCGTTTCTCAGCTTCACGCAGGTCGTGTTGTGTACGACGTACAACGCACTGATGACGGTGCTCCACGTAATATTGAATCAACTGCTTGAGATTCAATGTATGAGGGCGACCATTCACCAAGCAGACATTGTTCACGCTGAACGAGCTCTGTAGGCCTGTCATCTGGAACAACTTGTTCAAAACCACGCT
Organism: Bacteroidales bacterium; assembly: GCA_017549705.1. GTDB lineage: Bacteria > Bacteroidota > Bacteroidia > Bacteroidales > F082 > Limimorpha. The sequence goes on from JAFYNO010000034.1 coordinate 5,109, forward strand.
TGACACAGCGTCACGTTTCAATTCGTAAACGATGCGCAGACCATTACGGTCAGATTCGTCGCGGATATCAGCAATACCGTCTATTTTCTTCTCTCCGATGAGGTCAGCGGTACGCTTGATCATATCAGCCTTGTTGGTCAGATATGGCACCGATGTCGCTATTATTCTCTCGTGACCGTTATGTTCCTCAATGGTAGTATTTGCACGTAAAACGATACGTCCGCGGCCTGTCTCGAAGGCATCTTTCACGCCCTCATAGCCGTAGATGATACCGCCAGTCGGGAAATCAGGAGCCTTGATGTATTCCATCAACTCGCTGATAGTGATGTCGTTATTGTCAATATATGCAATGATTCCGTCAACCACCTCGCTGAGGTTGTGAGGCGGCATATTCGTTGCCATACCTACTGCGATACCGCTTGCTCCGTTTACCAAAAGGTTTGGTATGAGTGACGGCAGCACTGTCGGTTCCTGTTCAGAATCATCGTAGTTATTCATAAAATCGACAGTGTCCTTGTCGAGGTCGGCAAGCATCTCTTCGGCAATCTTTCTCAGACGAGCCTCGGTGTAACGCATTGCCGCCGGTGGGTCAGCATCCATAGAGCCGAAGTTACCCTGACCATCTATGAGAGGATAACGCATGCTCCAGTCCTGAGCCAGACGCACCATAGCGTCATACACTGACGAGTCACCATGTGGGTGATACTTTCCTAAAACTTCGCCGACGACCTTTGCTGACTTCTTATAAGGGCGATTCGAAAGGACGCCCATGTCCATCATTCCGTAAAGGATACGGCGGTGTACAGGTTTCAAACCATCTCTGACATCAGGCAAAGCACGTGCAACGATAACCGACATCGAGTAGTCGATATAACTCGTTTTCATGTGGTCCTCAATGCCAATCGGGACTATTCTTTCACCTTCAAACTGTTCTTCCATTTAGCTTTCCTTTAATAATTTTAATTCCTAAAAATAGTGTACAAAAATACGGATTTTTTTTGAATTGAAAACACTTTTATTTAATTTTTTTAAACACTTTTTTAACAAATTATTTGTATTTTTGCAGTTTGAAATTTTTATAAGATGGATCAGAAATTTTCACCCAGAGTTCAAGATATAATGCAGCATAGTCGAGAGGAAGCTGTGAAGATGGGCAATGCATACATCGGATTGGAGCATATTTTCCTTGGAATTGTGGATGACACGGACAACAATGCGGTGCAGATTTTGCGGAACTTAGAGCTTGATATTGAAGCATTTAGACAAAAACTAGAGGCATCGATAAAGACCAACAACACCGTTTTGGGAAACACAGACAACCTTCCTTTGACCAAGCAGGCAGAGCGCGCTCTGAAGTTCACATATATAGTGGCTAAAGACTTCAACAGCGAGCAAGTAGCGTCAGAGCACTTGATGCTTGCAATACTTCACGATGATAATAACATTGTGGCGCAACGTCTTGAATATGAAGGAATTACATTTAACAAATACAAAAAAGAAGTGGAGAAATTGACGCCAAATTATCCTGCGAAAAGCAAAAGTGATGATATGGTTGCGGAGCCAACGAATATGTTCCAGGATGAGGAATTTGAAGACGAGGCTCCAACGCAAACCACTGATAAACAACAGAAAAAGAATACCAAGTCGGCGACTCCGGTTCTCGACAGCTTTGGACGTGATTTGACGAAAGCCGCTGAAGAAGGTCGCCTTGACCCTATCGTCGGCCGCGAGACAGAACTCGAGCGTATTGCTCAGGTTTTGAGCCGCAGAAAGAAGAACAACCCTATCCTTATTGGCGAGCCTGGCGTAGGTAAGTCAGCGATAGTGGAAGGTTTGGCGCAACGTATCATCGAACATAAAGTTTCGCGCACACTATACAACAAACGCATCATTGTTTTGGACCTCGGTTCGGTGGTTGCAGGAACCAAGTACAGAGGACAGTTTGAGGAGCGTATGAAGAGTATTCTCAACGAGTTAGAGAAAAATCCTGACATCATCATCTTCATTGACGAGATTCATAATATCATCGGTGCTGGAAACGCCAACGGATCACTCGATGCTTCAAATATGTTCAAACCGGCATTGGCTCGTGGAGAACTGCAGTGCATAGGTGCAACCACATTGGATGAGTATCGTCAATATATCGAAAAAGATGGAGCTCTTGAACGCAGATTCCAGAAAATTCTGGTAGAACCGACATCTCCAGAAGAGACAGTTCAGATTCTGAACAACATCAAAGGTCGTTACGAAGACCATCATCTGGTGAAATATTCAGATGATGCCATCGAGGCATGCGTAAAGCTCTCAAATCGCTATATTTCCGACCGCCATTTGCCGGATAAGGCTATAGATGCCTTAGATGAGGCTGGCGCGAGAGTGCATATCGGCAACATCCACGTCCCGACTGAGATTATCGAGATGGAGAAACAGGTTGAAGAGATTCGTCATCAAAAGAAACTCGCTATAAAAGAACAGCGTTTTGAGGATGCAGGTAAATATCGCGATGATGAAAAAACACTGGTCGAAAAGCTTGAAAAAGCCAAGAAAGACTGGGACAACGACACAAACAGCCATCGTGAGACCGTCACCGAGCAGAACGTAGCTGAAGTCGTTGCAATGATGACCGGCGTTCCGGTTCAACGCATCGCACAAAACGAAGGCGACCGCCTGATGAGCATGGAATCAGAGCTCGCTGGCACAGTTATCGGTCAGGATGAGGCGATTAAGAATGTGGTGAAGGCCATCAGACGTAACCGTGCAGGTTTGAAAGACCCGAACAGACCTATCGGAAGCTTCATTTTCCTCGGTCCAACCGGCGTCGGAAAGACATATCTGGCAAAGGTTTTGGCGAAGTATCTCTTTGATTCTGAAGATGCTTTGATTCGTATCGACATGAGCGAATACATGGAGAAATTCGCTGTTTCGCGTCTCGTTGGAGCGCCTCCAGGATACGTCGGATACGAAGAAGGCGGCCAGTTGACTGAGAAAGTTCGCCGTAAGCCCTACTCTATCGTTCTTTTGGACGAAATTGAGAAAGCACATCCGGATGTATTCCATCTGCTTTTACAGGTATTAGACGACGGTCAACTCACTGATTCTCTAGGAAGAAAAGTCGATTTCAAGAATACCATCATCATCATGACATCGAATATCGGTTCACGTCAGTTGAAAGACTTCGGACAAGGCGTTGGATTTGGCACACAGGCAAAGAAAGATTCGAAAGATAAATATTCACGCGCCGTGATAGAAAATGCCTTAAAACGCTCGTTTGCCCCTGAATTCCTTAACAGAATCGACGAGGTGGTGATTTTCGAGTCGCTGAACAAGGAAAACATCAACCAAATCATCGATATTGAGTTGAAGAAAGTGTTCGAGCGCATCAGAGAGATGGGCTACGAGCCTGAAATCACAGAAAAAGCACGCAATTACATCGTTGAGAAAGGCTGGGACGAGCAATATGGTGCACGTCCGCTGAAACGCGCCATCCAGAAATATGTGGAAGACGTCTTGGCTGAGGAAATCATTAAATCGAACCCGGCAAAAGGTACAAAAATCGTGATTGATTACGATTCTGAAAAGGTTGATATGACTGTAACAAACAAATGAATCTGAAGGACAAAATAGATAATAAATTTTTCAAGGTAATCACCGCTGCATCACGCGAGTTGGGTTACGATTCCTACATCGTGGGCGGCTATGTCCGTGATCTGCTGTTACATCGCCAATCCAATGATATTGATGTGGTTACGGTCGGTAGCGGCATTGAATTGGCAAAGAAAACCGCCGAATTGTTGCCTGGTAAGAAGCACGTGAAATACTACGGTCGTTTTGGTACCGCGATGATAAACGTGGACGGTCACGAAATTGAGTTTGTGGGCGCCAGAAAAGAATCATACACTGCCGACAGCCGCAAGCCAACCTGCGAAAACGGCACCTTGGAAGACGACCAAAACCGCCGTGATTTCGCCATCAACGCAATGGCTATCTCATTGAACGAGAACAACTTCGGCGAACTTGTCGACCCATTCAACGGAGTTCAAGACCTTGAAGATAAGATTATCCGCACGCCTTTAGATCCGGACATCACCTATTCTGACGATCCTTTACGAATGATGCGCGCCATCAGATTTGCCACTCAGCTGCATTTCATGATAGAGGCCGAATCGTTTGAAGCAATTCGTCGTAACGCACAGAGAATCAAGATAATATCGATGGAGCGGGTTACCGAGGAGATGAACAAAATCATCATGTCGGATGTACCGAGCATCGGTTTTAAACTATTAGATAAAAGCGGTTTGTTGCCTTTGATTTTCCCGCAGATGTCAGCGTTGAAAGGCGTTGAGATTCAGGAAGGCAAAGGACACAAGGACAACTTCTATCACACATTGGAAGTGCTTGATAATGTGGCAATTAGCGGCGGTGATTTGTGGCTCAGATGGGCTGCCGTGCTGCATGATATCGCAAAACCGTTGACCAAGAAATTCGAGAAAGAACTAGGTTGGACCTTCCACGGTCATGAAGTGAAAGGCTCTAAGATGGTGCATAAGATTTTCGCAAACTTCAAACTGCCGCTTAACGAGAAGATGAAATACGTGGAGAAGTTGGTTTACCTCCACCTCCGCCCTATCGTGTTGGCTCAAGACATCGTAACTGATTCAGCAGTAAGACGTTTGCTCTTCGACGCAGGCGACGATATCGATGACTTGATGACGCTTTGCGATGCCGATATCACGTCGAAAAATGAGGAAAAGAAAGCTCGTTTTCACAATAATTTCCAGATTGTAAGAAGGAAGTTGAAAGAGATTGAGGCGAAAGACCACTTGCGCAACTGGCAGCCGCCTGTCGACGGTACCGTCATCATGAAAACCTTTGGAATTCCTGAGAGTCGCGAGGTTGGAGTGATTAAAACCGCCATCCGTGAAGCCATTTTGGACGGCATCATCGGCAACAATTTCGAGGAAGCTTATCAGTTTATGAAAACCGAAGGCGAAAAACTCGGCTTGAAGGTGATTTGCGAGGTCACTGAGCCTGTGGAAGTCAAATCTAACGGACCTGTTCCTGTCAAATAATTCTGTTTTGGAAAACAAGCATCTCATAGTATTAGCTGGCCCTACCGCGTCGGGAAAAACGGCGACGGCGATAAAGCTCGCGAAGGCTTTTGATGCTGAAATCATATCCGCCG
>JAFYNO010000035.1 GCA_017549705.1 Bacteroidales bacterium
GACGGCCTTCCTTGCGGTGTTCCGTGCGGCAGTCCGTGCGGGGGGATCTCCAGGAGCCGCCCTTGACGCCCAGGGTCCCGCCGTCCCGCGCCGTGGAGGTCCACTCCCACACGTTGCCCCAGAAGTCCACCGCCCCGTGGGATACCTAAGATAGTTGGAATAGACCTTGAGAAACGTAAAAGCGACAGTCGTGAGGTGCAGTTTATCACAAAATGTCCTGAATGTGGCGCAACTTTAGTGCAGAAAGAAGGCGAAGCAGCTTGGTATTGTCCAAACAGTATGGGTTGTCCACCTCAGATAAAAGGCAGAATAGAGCATTTCATCAGCCGAAAGGCAATGAACATTGAGAGTTTGGGCGAGGGCAAAGTTGAGGTGATTTTTGACAACCACCTTATTAACAACTATGCCGACCTCTACGATTTGACTTACGACCAGCTTTACGGACTGGAGAAAACGGAGACTTTTATAGATGAATCGAGCCTCTTCCCTGAAACGGTGACAAGAAAAGTGTCGTTTAAAGAGAAGACAGTCAACAATATTTTGAATTCGTTGATAAAATCGCGCGAGGTGCCATTTGCAAGAGTGCTTTATGCATTGGGAATCAGAGAGGTAGGCGAAACAACGGCTAAGGTTATAGCCAACAAGATGGGCAGTATCGACAACATCATCAACGCCTCGTTGGAAGAGTTGCAGGAAATAAACACCGTGGGCGAAACCATCGCTTTGAGTATCCGCAACTTCTTTGACGACGAACGTAACATCGCGATTATCAACCGTTTGAAAGCCTTTGGACTGCAATTCTCGCAAGAGAAGAAAGTCGCTACCGAGAACCAGGTTCTGGCAGGTAAAACCATAGTGGTTAGCGGCGTCTTCGCAAATTTCTCGCGCGACGGAATAAAGCAAAAAATTGAGGATTTGGGAGGAAAGAACTCGAGCTCCATCTCGTCGAAAACCGATTTTGTGGTTGCTGGCGAAAAGATGGGACCGGAGAAACTTAAGAAAGCGCAGGAGTTGGGAGTGAGAATTATTGATGAAATGGAGTTTTTAAATATGATTAACAACCCCGTCATTTCGACTGAAGCGTAGCGGAATGGAGAAATCCTTAATTTCCGATAACAAACACAAGTGTTTCCGTTAAAAGAGGATTTCTCGACAAGCTCGAAATGACGATAATATTGAAAGTATGTTAAAAAAACTACGAATTCTTTTAGCGACGGTCAGTTTTATACTGATAACGTTGTTGTTTCTGGACTTTTCGGGGGTGCTGCATGCTTGGTTTGGCTGGATGGCGAAGTTGCAGTTTGTACCTGCATTGCTGTCGTCGAGTGCAATAATTGTACTCGCAATTATCATTGCAACGCTGACGTTCGGCCGTGTTTACTGCTCCATCCTCTGCCCTCTCGGCGTTTATCAGGACGGCATTTCACGAATAGCTGAAAGGCGCAAAAAGAACCGTTACAGATTCAAACAGAGCCGCAAATGGCTCAGATACAGCATATTGTTTGTGTTTGCAGTGCTGTTGTTTGTAGGATTGAACTCAATAGCCATACTGATTGCGCCTTACAGCATTTACGGACGAATTGCATCTAACCTCTTCGCGCCCGTTTATCAATTGATTAACAACGGATTAGCATATTTAGCAGAACGTTGGAACAGTTATGCATTCTACCATGTTGATGTTTATATCAAGAGTCTGCCGTTATTCATCGTATCAATAGCTTACTTCTTGATTATCACCATCTTATCGCTCACATCAGGACGTTGGTTTTGCAACACTGTCTGTCCGGTGGGAACGATTTTAGGTTTCTTTGCTAAAGGTTCTATTTTCAAACCGGTGATTAACAGCGAGAAGTGTAACAGCTGCGGACTCTGCGAAAAAAACTGCCGCTGTTCGGCGATAGATGCAAAAAACAAACGAATTGACTATACGAAATGCGTCACATGTTTCAATTGCGTTTATAAATGCAAACGCGACGCCATGAAATACAAACTCGCAGGAAATATTGACAATGTTAAAAAAGTAGACAAGATCGCGGATGTCCCAAGCGAAGGTAAGACCTCGCGCAAAACATTTATCGCCACTATTGCTACAGTGGCAGCTGCATCAGCATTACAGGCACAGGAAAAGGTGGTTGATGGCGGATTAGCTACTATTGTAAACAAAAAGGCACCAAAACGTGAAACACCAATAAAACCAGCAGGTTCTGTAAGCTTAAAGAATTTCACCTCACATTGCACGGGCTGTCAGCTTTGTGTACAGGCCTGTCCGAATGACGTTTTACGAGCCTCATCGAAGCTTGAGACCTTCATGCAACCTGAGATGTCGTATGAAAGAGGTTATTGCCGTCCGGAATGCACAAAATGCTCTGAGGTATGCCCTGCTGGTGCAATAAATAAAGTCACGCGCGAAGAAAAGACAGCGATTCAGATCGGACATGCCGTGTGGGTTGGCCAAAACTGCGTGCCGTTGCGCGATGGCGTGGAGTGCGGCAACTGCGCGAAACACTGTCCTTCAGGCGCCATCACAATGATGCCATACGACCCTGATGATGCTTCATCACCGAAGATTCCGTCGATAAACACAGAACGTTGCATCGGATGCGGCGCGTGCGAACATGTGTGTCCGGCAAGACCATTCTCAGCAATATTTGTTGAGGGTAACTTAATCCACAAGGAGGTGTAAGATGGAAAACAACATATCACGTAAAGATTTTTTGAAGGTAGTAGGCGCCACAGCGGCAGTGTCGGCTGTAGCATTAAGTGGCTGTAAATCAGACAATATCAATAAAGAAACGACATATTCCGTAGGCGACATCCCGAAAGATAAGATGACATATCGCATCAATCATAACACCAACGACCATGTGTCAATACTTGGCTATGGTATGATGCGACTGCCGTTTAAAGACAACGCTATCGACCAGGAGATGGTCAATAAACTGGTGGACTATGCCATGGATCACGGCGTCAACTATTACGACACATCACCGGTGTATTGTCGCGGTAACTCTGAGGTTTCAACAGGTATTGCCTTAAGCAGATATCCAAGAAACAAATATTATCTCGCCACGAAATTGTCGAACTTCGCGCCTCAGTTTTGGAGTCGGGAAGCATCAATAAAGATGTACCACGACTCGTTTGAAAAGCTGCAGACTAACTATTTCGACTATTATCTGCTGCATTCCGTTGGTAATGGAAGCAAGGGCTTGAGTGGCTGGGATACCTTCCAGAAACGGTACATTGAAAATGGCATGATCGACTACGTTCAGGAAGAACGTAAAGCCGGTCGCATCCGTAACCTCGGATTCTCGTTCCACGGTGACCAACGCGTCATCGAGTGGCTGCTCGACAATCACGACAAATATCACTGGGATTTCGTGCAGATTGAGATGAACTACATCGACTGGGAACATGCTCACGACGTTGATGAGGATAATGTCAATGCCGATTATCTCTATAAACGCTTGACAGATCTGAACATTCCTGTAGTCATCATGGAACCGTTGTTGGGCGGACGTTTAGCAAACTTGCCGGACGTGCTTGCCAATACGTTGAGACAACGTACACCGCAAAACAGCGTGGCATCATGGGCGTTCCGTTTCGTTGGCACCTACCCTAACGTTTTGACGGTTCTCAGCGGCATGACATATATGGAACATCTGCAGGACAATCTGCGCACATACTGTCCATTGCAGCCATGCACCGACGAAGAATTACATCTTCTAATGGACATCGCCAATCAGTATCTGAAATATCCAATAATTCCTTGCACTTCGTGTCAGTATTGCATGCCATGCCCATACGGCATCGACATCCCGACGAATTTCAGTTTCTATAACAAATGCGTCAACGAAGGCACTATTGTAGAAGATTCACAATCAAAGGATTACAGACGTGCACGTCGCAGATTCCTCATTGAATACAATCGCCAGTTGGAGGCTGACCGACAAGTTGAGCATTGCATCGGATGCAACCAATGCGTTTCGCACTGCCCGCAACATATCAACATACCGGAACAGCTTACCAGGATTAACAGCATTGTTGAGATATTGAAGCAAAACGTGTAGGAAAATTTGCTATTTTTGCAGCATGAAAAAAATTAAGCAACCGCAATATATTGAAGACGTCGAAATCATTGACGCTGGCTCAGAAGGCATGAGCATTGCCAAGCCTGAAGATAAAGTGGTGTTCATCCCTTTCGGAGCACCGGGCGATATCGTTGACATCCAAGTTTTTAAGAAGAAATCGAACTGCTTCGACGGCAAGATTCTTAATATTAAAAAAGAATCCGACAAGCGCGTAAAGCCGGTATGTCAGCACTTCGGTTTGTGCGGCGGCTGCAAATAGCAACATCTTGATTATAAGTGGCAGCTGTTTTACAAGCAGAAACAAATCAAAGATAACTTCGACCGCATCGGGAAGATTGAATATCCAGAAATAATGCCGATTCTGGGTTGCGAGAAACAGTTTTATTATCGTAACAAACTTGAATATAGCTTCTCGAACCGCAAATGGCTCACCGATGGCGCTCCAGCTGGCACCTATACCGAGGAAGACTGCAAAGGCTTCGGCTATCATCTGCCAGGACTATATGACAGAGTTTTAGATATCGAAAAATGTTATTTGCAGGCAGATCCATCGAATGATATACGCTTGTTTATCAAGGATTTCACAATGAAACACAAGCTTTCATATCACAATGTGAAAGCTCATGTCGGCACCATGCGCAACGTCATAATCCGCTGCAACGGCAAAGGCGAGTTCATGGTCATCATCGTCATCAACGAGGAAAACGAGATAGTCAGGAATGAGCTCATCCCTGCCCTTTCAGCCAAGTTCCCGCAGATTATCTCGCTGATGCTTGTCATAAACAGTAAGTTCAATGACACTATCTCTGATTTGCCGTTCGAATGCCTCAAAGGCGAGCCTTATCTGGTTGAAACGATGAAATCGCCTCGTCAAGGATTCGAAGATTTGAAGTTCCGTGTTGGACCTGTATCCTTCTTCCAAACCAATGTCTATCAAGCAGAAAGGCTCTATAAAGCGGCTTTCGACCTCGCCAATGTTCAGGGCAACGAGCTGATGTACGACCTCTATACTGGAACAGGTACCATCGCCTTGTATTTCTCACGTTTCGTGAAGCAAGTGGTTGGCATCGAATATGTTGAGGAAGCCATCGTCGACGCTAAGATTAACGAGCAGTTTAATAACATCACAAACACTGAGTTTTTCGCCGGCGATATGGCCAAGGTGCTCACCGACGAGTTCATTGCCGAGCATGGTAAACCTGACTTCATCGTCACCGACCCTCCACGCGCAGGTATGGCCGACAAAGTCATTGAACAACTCAAGAAGATTCAAGCTCAAAAGATTGTTTACGTGAGCTGTAATCCAGCCACGCAAGCCCGTGATTTGCAATTACTTGATGATTTGTATGCTGTGAAAGCCGTGCAGCCTGTCGATATGTTCCCGCACACACAGCATGTCGAGAATGTGGTGCTTTTAGAGCTTAGATAAATAATCCAGCACCTCTTCTATATCGAAGTTTTCACCTTTTACAATAAAATCAGCCTGCTCGTAAATCGGCAGACGCGAATTGTAGTGGCCTTCAACATATTGGCACAGCTCATCCTCTGATTTTCCAAACACCAACGGACGTTTGCGTTTTGCGTTCATGATACGGTGAGCCGCCGTCATCGGACTGATCTTTACGAAGATGGTGCTGCCATTCTCTTTCATCCACTGCATGTTATCAAAAAAACAAGGCGTTCCGCCGCCAGTGGAAACAACCACCTTGTGCATCTCGCCTGTCTTTTTTAGAATCTCCGATTCAAACTTTCGGAAATAATCCTCGCCATATTTATCGAAGAAATCCTGAACGCAGATATGATAACGTTCCTCGAATAAATCATCGGTATCATATGGCTCATAACCCAGTCTGGCCGCCAGTTTCCGCGAAATCGACGACTTCCCGGAACACATATAACCGATGATATATATACGATCTGGAAGCATTATTTACGGCGTTGCATCTGCTGTTGCTGTTTTTGCAACTCTTCCAAGCGTTTCTGGAATGCCGATTTCTTCACTGGTTTCTGCTTTGCCAGCTCGATTTTCTTACGCAGTTTCTCATCATCCAAGAACACTCTGAACAGATACATCTGCAAGAATGTGATGATGTTAACAAGCATGTAATAATAGCTCAAACCAGAAGAATAGCTGTTGAAGAGGCCAAGGAACATGATTGGCATGATGTACATCATAACCTTCATTCCCTTCATGCCCTGCTGGTTTGTTGCAGCCATCTGCTTGTTATTGATATAGGTGTAAAGAATTGTCGTGACGGTCATCAGCAAGGTGAATAAGCTAACGTGGTCGCCGTAGAACGGGATGTTGAAACCAAGGTCAAGGATGCTGTCGTAGGTTGAGAGGTCGTCGGCCCAAAGGAACGGCTGCTGACGAAGCTCGATACTCGATGGGAAGAAACGGAAGATTGCCCATAAGATTGGCAACTGCAGCAACATCGGCAAGCATCCAGCCGTCGGACTGGCGCCTGCTTTTTTGTAGAGGTCCATAACAGCCTGCTGCTTCTTCATGTTGTCTTTCTCATCCGGATACCTGGCGTTGATCTCATCAATTTCAGGCTTCAAAACACGCATCTTAGCTGTTGACTGGTATGATTTGAAGGCAAACGGCATCAATGCTATCTTGATGATAAGCGTAAGTATCAGAATAACAATACCATAGTTCCAACCATAGCTGCCTAACCAGTTAAACACATTGACAACGATATATCTGTTGATCCAGCCAACCAACTTACCTCCGAGAGGAATCTGCTTGTCGAGATCAAGATCGTATTTGTCCATGATTTTCAGACTGTTAGGTCCGAAATAGAACTGCATCGGCATGTCGTTGGTCTCTTTGAAAGCATCAAACGGCACGTCAACAGTTGCATACATGGTCTTGAGATAACGAGGATTGTTTTGTCTGATATCGGTTTTCATTCCGACAACAGCCGAGTTGAAATAATCCTTTGAAATCAATGAATAGCTGAAGAAACGCTGTTTAAACGACAGCCATTTCAGGTTCGAACGCAGCTCTTGCTCACCGTCTTTCTCACCGCCGCGGCTACCGCTAAGTGATTCAACATCATCGCTTAAGAATTTGTAATAAACGTTAGAGCCGTTGTAACGGTCGACAGCTTTTTCTTGCTTCAAAATGTCGGCATACCAGTCGATGGTGACGAAATTGGTATTCGAAGCGATGACATTTTTCATGTTCACTGTCTTCACATCGAAATCAACCATATATTCATCTTTCGTGATGGTATACGCAAACTCAATATATTGGTTTGGATTCAGTTCATCAGACAAATTATCAGCAAACGCTTTGAAACTGAAAGTCAACGGATTATCTTTAACCACGATATTTCCATCGCCGTCATATTGATAATTATTCAGATATGGCTCGAAGTAAAGATCTATGGTATTGATATTTCTGTTTGACGCGAAGAATGAGAGGTTAAACTTCGTCGTATTCTCGTCAAAGCCAATAAGAGGAAGCGAATCCCAAGTTTTATAATCTTTCAGTTCCACCGTCTTGACGTAGGCGCCTTTAGATGTCAATGTCAACTTCATGACATCGTTTTCGATGGTGTATATCTTCTCCTCACCTGTCGCTGTAGTGGTGAAAACGCCATATTTGTCGCGCATCATAGCATCCGACATCTCGCCATTGCTTACTTGTGCAACAGCTTGTTGTTCTGATGCTTTCTGTGCTTCTGCAAAACGGATTGAATCTTGAATATAGCGCTCTCTGTTTGCACGATATATTGAATCCTGATACTCTCTTTGTTTTGCTATTTCTTCTTTAGAAGGAGTAACCCAAATCGACCATCCGACTAAAATTCCAAGAATGAGGATAATTCCAATAACTGAGTTTTTATTCATACAATAATAATTTTCAAAAATTTGAGGTGCAAAAATACAGAATTTTAGTCATCATTCAACACACGCATCAAACTTTTTTTAGAACGCTTCCTTAATTTCTTCAATGCTTTATCTTTAATCTGACGAACTCTTTCGCGTGTCATATCCATCATGTAGCCTATTTCTTCGAGAGTATATGAATGGTTATTTGCATCCAAGCCGAAATAATAAACAATAACTTGTCGTTCCTTATCGGTAAGCACTGATAATGAACGTCTTATCTCAGCTGCCTCTGTCTCGGAAACGATCTCTCTATCAGCTTCATTATTGTTTTCAGGGATAACAGTATCGATGAAAGTCAGGTCGTCATCGTCGCTGACAGGTGCGTCCATAGAAACCTCTTTTGCGTTGATTTGCAATATCGCTTCGATTTTTTCTTCGGGCATATCAAGTTCGTCGGCGATTTCCTTAATCGTCGGTTTGCGTTGATAAAGCTGCTCGAGCATTGATGCTGTTTTCTTCACGCGGCTTAATAATCCGACCTGATTAAGTGGCAAACGCACCATTCTTGATTGCTCGGCAACGGCTTGCAAAATAGCTTGACGAATCCACCAGACGGCATACGAGATAAACTTAAATCCTTTTGTCTCATCGAAGCGTTGTGCCGCTTTGATAAGTCCGACATTGCCTTCGTTTATCAAATCAGCAAGGCTAAGTCCTTGGTTTTGATATTGTTTTGCAACAGACACCACGAAGCGGAGGTTGGCTCTTACCAGCTTGTCGAGTGCAATCTGGTCGCCCATTTTAATTCTTTGGGCAAGCTCCACCTCTTCGTCAGGACTTATCATCGGCTCCTTCGCTATGTCGGCGAGGTACTTGTCGAGAGTGCCTTGCTCGCGGTTTGTTATTGATTTAGAAATCTTTAATTGTCTCATATCTTATTGTTTTTTATTGTTTTGTTATCTACTATAGAATTCAAATATTGTCATAAATTCGCCGGTAGTGTCAGACATTTCTATACGAACCTTGCCATTACGGCTGTTGCTCAAAGCAGTATTCAATTCTTGTTCGGAACTAACCTTTTGATTATTAACAGCTAAGATGATAAAATCATTATTCAATCCTTTTCTTTTGAAAATGCCATCTTTAACTTCAACAATCTTCAAGCCATAGTTCTTTTTGATAGTGTTTTTCAACTCCTGTGATAGTGGCTCGAGTACCAATCCAAGTTTTTCATTGTAGAACGATTCTCCTCCATTCACTATACTCTCAGTGCCATGCATATTAGCCAGAGTGACTGTAAAATTACGTTCTTTATCGCCTCTCATCACTTTTACAATAACTTTATCGCCTGGTCTGAATTGACCAATTGCTCCAATGAGTTGTGTTCTAGTATCGACAGTGATATTATTGATACTCAATATTATATCACCTTTTTTGATACCAGCTTTCTGAGCTGCGCCATCATCAAACACATCGTTGACATATACTCCTGATAACATATCCAGGTTCTTCTGTTCGGCAAATTCTTCTGTTATTTCAGCAGGAATAATTCCAAGATATGCGCGTTGCAGTGAGCCGTAAAGCAAGAAATCTTCAACGACCTTCTTCGCGATATTTGATGGAATGGCAAACGAGTAGCCTTCGTAACTGCCTGTACGTGAGGCGATGGCCGCATTAATGCCAATCAAATCGCCATTGGTATTCACCAAAGCGCCGCCACTGTTTCCAGGGTTTACTGCCGCGTCCGTTTGGATGAATGATTCTATTGTTCCTTCACCTAAGATATTGATATTCCTTGCTTTAGCACTCACAATTCCAGCCGTCACTGTAGAAGTTAGGTTGAACGGATTACCGACTGCGAGCACCCACTCACCTACTCTAACCTTGTCGGAGTCACCAAATGTAAGATATTCCAAATCAGTGGCTTCCACCTTAATTAAAGCAATATCCGTTGTCGGGTCAGTGCCGATAATAGTAGCTTCTCTCTTGTGTTTATCGTTGAATGTCACCACAATTTTCCTCGCATTTTCCACAACGTGGTTGTTTGTCACGATATATCCATCAGGTGAAATCACAACGCCTGAGCCAAAACCAACTGACACATTGTCAGGTACTTGTAGTCTTCCACCATAAATCTGCTCGAGCAACGGCCCAAAGAAATCATAGTAGCTATTGCCTCGTGTCACAATTTCCGCCTGAATATGCACAACCGTATTCACGGTCTTTTCCGCTGCATCTGAAAAATTAACACCATCTGCTCTGCCAACCAGCGCAACACACATCATTCCGATTAAAACAAATACTTTCTTCATTTTATTAAGTTTTTAAAAGTTTCTTAATCTATTAACGCTAAAATTTTAAGATTCTTGCATAGATTTCAAAAAATATTTACTATTTTTACATCAAATTTCTTGCCAAACTTTTAATTTTGGCATATATATTTATTCAATTATGCAAAACGTTGATTATCAATCAATTAGGTTTAGCAAATATCATGGAGCCGGTAACGATTTTGTCATGATAAATGCCATAAAAACGTCTGTCAGTTTGTCGGATGAGGAGGTGAAAGAAATATGTGACCGCAGAACTGGTGTCGGCGCTGATGGGTTAATCATGGTTTTGCCATCCGATAAGTATGATTTTCGGATGAAATATTACAACTGCGACGGTCACGAAAGCACATTCTGCGGTAATGGCGGCAGATGTATCGCGGCTTTTGCAGTAGAAGAAGGAATAGCTTCACAACATATTGAATATGAAGCCATTGACGGCATCCATAAAGCCATAATAACTAAGAATTCTGAGAATGAATACACGGTTTCAATCACCATGCGCGACATTGAAAGTTACGATTTGACAGATGAACGACTCCTTATTAATACTGGCTCGCCGCATTATGTAACGCGTGTTAAAGATTTAAAGAATTTTGATGTCAGAAAACATGGCGCTGAAATCAGAAATGACAAAAGTATTTCTAAAGACGGTGTTAATGTCGACTTCATGGAAGTCATTGACAATCAATATCACATCAGGACTTTTGAACGTGGCGTTGAAGATGAGACCTTAGCATGTGGGACGGGTGTGACAGCCTCTGCCATCGCAGCTGCATTGTGGTACGGCGGCGACAACATCAACATAAAAACAACGCTTGCGACTCTCAATGTGAGATTCGAAAAGTCGGGAAGTTCAATAAGAAACATCGTTTTATCAGGTCCGGCGACACACGTATTCGATGGATTATATAGCATTACAAGATGATGTTCATTAAAAACGATATGGTCTCTTTGCGCATGGCTGAACCCAACGATGCCGACAACATTTACCGTTGGGAAAACGACATGCAGGTCTGGCGTGACAGCGAGACACGAGTCCCGTTCTCCAAACATCAAATTGAGCAATTTTTGTTGACAAACAACGACTTGGTAAGTGAAAAACAACTTCGTTTTGTTGTCGAAGACGCAAAATTAGGCACTTCGGTAGGCTGCATTGACATCTACGATTATGATGAATTCAACTTACGAGCAGGAATAGGAATCCTTATCGACGAAAACTTTCGAGGCAAAGGTTATGCCAAAAACGCTATTAGATTACTGTTGGATTATTGTTTTAACACATTGTTACTCAATCAAATATATACTTTGGTTTTGGCTACAAACATAAGCAGTCTATTCTTATTTGAATCATTAGGTTTTGAGAGATGTGGTGTAAGAAAACAATGGTACAGAACTTCAGAAGGCTACATTGATCAGGTTGAATATCAATATATTAACAAGAAATGAGCAGCTACATAAAGCCATATAAAACCAGACGACAACAAGCAAGAAGCAGAAGACGCAAAGTCATGCTGTTTTTATTCTTGATAATATGTGTTGTTTTAGCGTTTTTTGCAAAAAATTACCTATACATCACAAAGCCGATTATTCAGACTGCTGACGGCAAAGATGTGTCATTCTACATCCCTACCGGTTCTGATTATCAATATGTTAAAAACGAATTGGTAAATTTGAATGTTCTAAAAAGCAAGAATGCCTTCAACTGGCTGGCGAAGAAATCACATTATAACGAAAATATTCATCCAGGACGATATATCTTGACAGACGGAATGACTAACCAGCAGTTAGTCAATATGTTACGTATGGGATATCAGACCCCGGTAAAGGTCGTTTTTAATAATATGCGTACCGTAGAACAGCTTGCCGGTCGCATCAGCGAACAGATTGAAGCCGATTCGACATCCATCATCAATGAGATTAACAACAACAATGATGTCGACGCAACTACTTTTATTCCAAACACTTACGAGTTTTACTGGAACACATCAGCTGATGTTTTCGTGGCGAAGATGATGGCAGAACACAATCGTTTTTGGAACGACACGAGATTGGAAAAAGCAAAAGAGAAAAAGCTTACGCCAAGGCAAGTCAGTATTTTGGCGTCAATCATAGACAAAGAGACCACAAAGACTTCGGAAATGGCAAGAATTGCTGGCGTTTATTTAAACCGTTTGAGCAAACGCTGGCCATTGCAAGCTGATCCGACACTAGTCTTCGCTTTGGGTGATTACAACATAAGAAGAGTCCTCGACGTACATAAAAACATCGATTCACCTTATAACACATACAAGTTTGCGGGTCTGCCACCAGGACCGATTTGCATTCCATCGATAGCGGCGATAGACGCTGTCTTAAATGCTGAAAAACACAATTATTTCTATTTCTGCGCCAAGGACGATCTGTCGGGATATCATGTGTTTGCTAGCAATATCACGGAGCATAACCGTAACGCGGAGAGATACAGAAAGGCACTTAACAAAAACAAGATATACAAATGAAAGCATTCAAAGCATACGACATCAGAGGCGTTTGGGGTACTGACCTCAACGAAGAAATCGCCTATAGAATCGGGTATTTTTTGCCCGATGTGCTACCTGCAAAGACATATCTTGTCGGTAGAGACATGAGATTATCATCTGACACAGCATTCGCTCAACTCACAAAAGGCTTGAACGACCGTGGCGTCAACGTGGACAGCGTAGGCCTCTCCACCACCCCATTGATTTACTGGACAACGGCAAAATTTGGCTATGATGCTTCCGTGATGATCACAGCATCGCACAACCCATCGAACCATAACGGATTCAAAATCAGTGCAAAAGATGCAAAACCTGTAGGCTACGACACTGGGCTGAATAAACTTGAAGCCTTAGTAGCATCAGATATACAGGCTAGTGTTGCAGCACAACGAGGCATCACAAAAGAAATAGATGTTTACTCACAATACATTGATTTTCAGAAGCAATTCCTAGGTGATATAAGCAATCTTAAGGTCGCCGTCGACTGCTCCAACGGAGCTTCCAACATATTTATCAAGAAGCTTCTGGGTGATACACCTTATTATATTAATGACACTCTAGACGGGCGTTTTCCTGGTCACGAGCCAAACCCTCTTGAGGCTGAAAACCAAGAGCAAATCAAAGAGTTGGTGCTGAAACATAAATGCGATATAGGTCTTCTCTTTGATGGCGACGCCGACCGTATCACTTTCATTGACGAAAAGGGTCAATTCATCTCACCGGATCTGATCATCGCCTTCCTCGGCAACTATTTCCTTGGCGAGAAAAAACAGAAAGGCATTGTGCTTCAAGATATTAGATCATCAAGAGCCATTCAGGAATACCTTGGAAAGCTGTATAATGCGAAAGTCGAGACATGGCGTGTCGGTCGTGCCTACGCCGCTCTGAAGCTCCGCGAACTTGACGGTTGCTTCGGTGGCGAACTTGCAGGTCATTACTACTTTCGCGACTTCTACTACTCCGATTCAGGTATTATGGCCGCTTTGCTGGTACTGAGGCTCTTAGCCCAGTTCAAAGCTCAGGGAAAATGTATGTCACAGATTGTCAAAGAGATTTCTGGCTATAACAACTCTGGCGAGATCAACTTCACAATCGAGAAAAAGAAAGAAGCCATGGATGCTGTCCGCGACCATTTCATGAACCTTGAGAAGCCAGAACGTTTCCTTGACTTCGACGGATATCGTCTTGATTATCATGACTGGTGGCTTAACATCAGACCTTCAAATACCGAGCCGTATCTGAGGTTTTTATGCGAAGCGAAAAGCGAAAACAAGTTAAAAGAGATCATCAACACGGTCACAGAGATTGTCAAAAAATTTCAATGAAAAGAATCATTTTAACGATATTATTGATTCTTAGTCTGTTCTCGGCGTCAGCTCAGGACACGTTGAGAGATTCAGCGCGTGTCAGAAGAAATGTAAAGATTGTTGTTGGCACTGAGGCTGCGCTGTATGCTGCCTCGATGACAGGACTATATTTCGCCTGGTATGCCGATTATCCGCAGTCGAGTTTTCATTTCTACAATGACAACGCCGAATGGCTGCAAATGGATAAAATTGGACATGGAGTGACGTCGTATCTTGTGGGAACTGGTGGTTACGAGCTTCTGCGTGCTGCTGGCCTTGATGAAAAACGCTCAATATGGCTTGGTGGCACCTTAGGATTGGCATTCTTAACCACAGTTGAGGTTTTCGACGGTTTCTCATCAGGATGGGGATTCTCTTGGGGCGATATGGCAGCTAATACCTTAGGCTCGGCCATGTTCATCGGACAACAGTTTTTGTGGCATGAGCAACGCATCACTTTGAAATACTCGTTCCACACAACAGAATTCCCTAATTATCGTCCCGACTTGCTTGGAGAGAACTTGTTACAACAAACCATCAAAGACTACAACGGCCAGACATATTGGGCTTCGTTTAACATCAAGTCGTTGTTTCTTAATAAGGGAAGCAAGTTCCCTGCGTGGCTTAACTTCGCTTTCGGATACGGCGCTACAGGCATGACAGGCGGTTTTGACAATGCATTGGAGCATAATGGCAAACCAATCCCTCATTATGATCGCACGCGGCAGTTTTATTTCTCGTTAGATGTCGATTTTACACGTATTCCGACAAGCAATAAGTTTTTGAAATATACGTTTAAAGTATTGAATATTTTCAAGGTGCCGTTCCCGACAATAGAGTATAACACAGGTGGCGATTTGGTATGGCACTGGATTTACTTCTAACCTTCCCGTCATTTCGACTGAAGCGAAGCGTAATGGAGAAATCTTATAAATAATGAATTATAAAAGTATTAATATGAAAAAGACATTATTTTTTACAAGTTTAGCATTAGCATTTTTGTTGATCAGTTGCGGTCCAAATCCTGAGAAATCGAGAATGTATCTTGATACTGGCATTGATTATCTGTACACATCACAGTTTGACGAAGCTATTGATTATTTAAACAAGGCTATAAAATGCGATGATGGTAACTACGAGGCATATTATTACCGTGGATGCGCCTACAGCAACAATTTCAAGAAGGAACAGGCTCTTAAGGATTGGCACAAAGCCATTGAAATAAAGCCAGATTACGCAGATCCGTACTTCAATATCGGTTTGCTTTACAGAAGACAGAACGACTATTCCATGGCGTGCTATTATTTCAAACTTGCTGAAAAATATGGCCGTCAGAATATGGAAGACTACGTAAAACACTGCGATTATTACGAATAAAATGGCAGAATATTCTTCTATATTACTTGAAAAAGCCGTCGATGAGCTGGCAAAGTTACCTGGAATTGGCCGAAAGACTGCTCTTCGACTAGCCTTGCATCTTCTTGGCGAAGAAAAAGTGGTCACCGACTCTCTTTCACAGTCGCTGTTGAACATGCGAAACAATATCGTTTTATGCAAAAAATGTTATAACATCAGCGACAGCGAGCATTGTTCCATCTGTTCTAATCCCAAGAGAGACAACGAGTTGCTTTGTGTCGTCGCCGACATGCGCGATGTGATGGCGATTGAACGAACAGGCTCATTCAACGGCCTCTACCACGTCCTTGGAGGTGTCATTGACCCAATAAACGGCATCTCACCTAACGATTTAAGAATCAAAGAATTGGTTGATAGAAGCATCAACGAAAAATTCAGAGAGATCATCTTAGCATTGCCTGCTACCATTGAAGGTGACACCACTAACTTTTACATTTTCAAGATGTTAAAGCATTTTGAAGGACAAATTACGGCAATAGCAAAAGGCATCGCCGTAGGCGATGCCTTGGAGTTTGCTGATGAGGTAACATTAGGACGCTCAATAGCGAACCGAATGCCGTTTAATCATTAATCTCTTCAAAGAGATTTAATTGATTCTCACAGAGATACAATTCCTCAGGCACACCATATTCATAGTGCGAGATGAATCGCTCTATATTCTTCTTAATTAATTTAATCGGCGTAGTCCTACGCGCCTTGCAATAGTTTTTGAGCGATTTGTACTGTCCCTGCGACAATTTGAACGTTATCGCGTGGTACTTGTAGCTTCTGTGATGGTGTTTTTTCATATTACATCATTTTTTTCGCTTCATCCAACATCATCTGAGCTAGTTTATCGGCTTCAGCTTCAGATTTGCCTTCTGAATAAACGCGGATTATAGGCTCTGTGTTCGATTTGCGGAGATGTACCCAGCCGTCGGCGAAGTCAATCTTCACGCCGTCGATGGTGGTAACCTGCTCGTTCTTGAATTTGTCGGCGAGCTTTGCCAAGATGCCATCAACATCGGTTTGAGGCGTGAGCTGAATCTTGTTCTTTGACATATAATACAGAGGGAACTTCTTCTTGAGCTCTGACACAGTGCAATGATTCTCAACAAGATATGTCAGGAATAAGCCAACGCCAACGAGAGCGTCACGACCGTAGTGGATCTCAGGATAGATTACACCTCCGTTGCCTTCGCCGCCTATGACAGCATTCACTTCCTTCATCTTAGCGACCACGTTGACCTCACCCACTGCTGCAGCTGAATATTTACCGCCGGCGGCATTTGTCACATCGCGTAATGCACGTGTTGATGAAAGATTTGAAACTGTGTTGCCTTTCTTATGTTCAAGGATGTATGATGCTACAGTCACTAGAGTATATTCTTCGCCGTACATCTCCCCTTTCTCGTTGATAAACGCGAGACGGTCGACATCCGGGTCGACGACGATGCCGAGGTCAGCGCCACACTCTTTGACCTTTGCGCAGGTGTCAACAAGGTTGACTGCCAACGGCTCAGGGTTATGAGCGAATTTACCAGTCACCTCGCAGTTGAGTTCTATGACATTTTTCACGCCTAACTTTTTGAGCAGCATAGGAATCGCAATGCCACCAGTCGAGTTCACTCCGTCGACTACGACTTTCAGATTGGCTTTCTCAATGAGTTCCTTTTTAACCAATGGAAGTTTGCATACCATGTCGGCATGGCGTTCAATCCAGCCTTCTGCCAATGTATATGTGCCAATTTCATCTATTGGAGAGAACTCATATTCGTCTTTTGCAGCCTTCTCGAGCAGCCATTTACCGTCAGCAGCATCGATGAATTCGCCTTTATTATCAAGAAGTTTAAGAGCATTCCATTCTTTAGGATTATGAGAGGCCGTAAGAATCACACCGCCGTCGGCTTTCAACTCGGTGACTGCGATTTCTGTTGTAGGAGTGGTGCTCAGCCCGATGTCGATAACATCGGCACCCATTGCCTGCAAGTTACCGCACACCAATTGGTTAACCATGGTTCCTGAAAGTCGTCCATCGCGACCAACCACGATACGAGGGCGTTTCACGCCACCACGTCTTATCAAACAAATAAAAGCTGATGTCAGCTTAACAATATCTATCGGAGTTAATCCGTCGTCCGGTCTGCCGCCAATAGTGCCGCGGAATCCGGAAATTGATTTAATTAAAGGCATAATTCAAAAATTTTCTGCAAAATTATGATATTTATTTGAAATTTGCAAATAAGTGGTCACTTTTTTAATGCCCTTTTCGAAATACTCACAGTACCCTGTGGTAGGTCGCATTTCTGCAAAGGGCATTAAAAAAGTTATATGAATGATTCTCTTCTCAATTTGCTTTCAGCATCGCGTGGTAACTCGTATTTATTTTTTTTATATCTTTGCAGAAAATTTTGAGGATGTTCGACGACGACAATTTTTTGGATGACGACATGGACGTGAAGGAGCTGGTGAACCGTTTCGAGGAGATGGTGAAGCAACATCAGTCATGCTATTTTGATGCCGATGAATTGAACGTCATCTTGGAGCATTATCTTCAACAAAACAATATCAAAAAGGCAAATTTAGCCGCCGACATTGCAGTAAAATACCACCCTAACAATCCGATAATCAATATAATAAAGGCAAAACAGCTCTTGGTAAACTCTCATGCCCAAGAAGCCCTTTCGACATTAAAGAATGCCGATTTGGACCGTAATGATGCTGATTATCTGATAACTCTGGCAGTATGTTATTCTGATTTGGGCGAACATCAAAAAGCCATTAATGCATACATGAAAGCTGCCAAAGAGTTGGATTTTAGAGATTGTGAAGATATTTACAACTTCATCGCTGATGAATATGGAAGTCTGAGCGATATGGAAAACGCTCTGAAGTTTTTAAAGCTAGGCATCAAAGGCACAGAAGACCTTGACAGTCATTATTTTGACATCAGAAACTGCTATTCGTCTCTCCAAAGAATGGATGAGGCTGTCGAGTTTTTCCGTGGTGAGATTGATAAAAGCCCATACAGCAAGGCTGCGTGGATGGCGCTCGGTAACTGCTATGTGCGCTTAGGACAGCTTGATAAGGCCATTGAACAATTTGAATACGCCCTTGCTATTGACCCTCATTATAAAAAAGGATATATCGACATTGCCACAGCTTACAACGAACTCGACAGATTCAAAGAAACAATAGAAATTGTTGACGAAGCCAAACGTTATCGGGCTGAATCGGCTCTGCTGTTATGCCTTTACGGCGAGGCACACGCGAAACTTGGCGACAATGAGTCGGCATTGAAGATCTATCAGAAAGCCTTGAAAATGGACGACAAACTTCCAGAGGCATATGCAGGCATCGGCTTCGTGTTAAGCGACGAAAACAACCCGGAATCAGCGATAAAATTCCTGAGACACGCGCATACGCTTTCGCCTTATAACACGGATTACATGTATGTCCTCGTTGAAGAATACGACAAACTCGGCGAATACGACAATGCACTGAAGTTCGTCAACGAGATTCTTGAATTGAATCCTTATGACGAGAATGTTTATATCTCTATGATGGAATGCTATGTGCTGAAAGACGATATCAACAGAGCTATGGAGGCGCTTGAACGTGGACTCTTGATGCTCCCAAATAACGCGGCGCTGCTGTATCGTAAGGCATATATCTATTTCGTCGAGGAATGGAACGACGCCGGATTGCGTACTCTTGAGCTGGCTCTTCAGGCCGATTACAATGGTCATATTGAATTCCTGAATTTTGATGCCGAGAGCCTTACGAACAACCAAGAAATCATGGATTTGATAGAAGAATATAGAAAAAAGAACAAATGAGAAATTACTTTTACATATTTCTGATTGCAATGGTGCCACTCATTGAGCTGCGTGGCGCTATACCTGTAGCTTATGCGATTAATACTGCCAACCCGGATTTCAACCTGCTGTGGAGCTATATAATTATTGCGATTGGAAACATATTGCCAGTTCCTTTTATTTACTTATTCGCCAGAAAGGTTCTTGAATGGGGCAAAGACAAACAATACATCGGAAAATTTTGCACATGGTGTCTCGAAAAAGGTGAAAAAGGCGGTAAAAAGCTACAAGCCAAAGCTGGTCGTGGACTTTATTGGGCACTGGTACTCTTTGTAGGCATTCCGCTTCCTGGCACTGGCGCATGGACAGGCACACTCGCTGCAAGTTTCCTGGATATGGGATTTAAGAAAAGCGTCATTGCCGTCATTGGTGGCGTGGCGTTGGCAAGCGTCATTGTTGGCGTGGTTTGCACTTTAGGTTTTGGAGCATTTTTTGGCATAAATTAAAATCATGCGAAACTACGGACTTATCGGACATCCTTTAAGCCATTCTTTCTCAATGGCTTATTTTAATAATAAATTTAAAAACGAAGATCTGGATTGCTTCTTTATCAATTTCGATATTGAAAAACTTGAAAGCATAAAAGATATCCTTATTCAATATCCAGATTTACAAGGTTTTACAACGACACACCCGTATAAAAAGGCAATTTTTCAATACCTTTCTTATGTTGATGAAAATGCGGAACAAATCGGTGCCGTCAATGTGGTGAAAATTGATTCGGAAAGAAAACTTACCGGATATAATACAGATTACATTGGTTTTCAAGGACTTTTGGAAGAAGCTACCGATGGCAAGAATATTCAGAAGGCCTATGTCTGTGGTACTGGTGGCGCATCAGAAGCTGTGAAATTTGTTCTGAAAAGAAAGAATTTACATTTTGATGTCTTATCAAGAAAAAACGATTCTTATCAAATCTTAAAAAAGAATGGTTTCCATGATAATGAGCTGATTATCAATGCCACTCCTGTCGGTATGTTTCCAAATTCTGACGAGATGCTCGATTTACCATATGAAACGGCAAACAACACCAACGTCTTCATCGATCTGATTTACAACCCAGAGGAGACGATGTTCATGAGAGAGGCGAAAAAGTATGGTGCCAGTGCATTCAATGGTCTGAAAATGCTGACGTTACAAGCGGAGGCAGCATGGCGTATTTGGAGTTTATAGTTTAGAGTGTAGAGTTTAGAGTAGTTGAAAGTTTAAAGTGTAAAGTTTAAAGTGGAATTTGTTAATAAGATAGCTCAGGAGTTTAATGTTAGCACAAGGGTTGCTGAAAATGTGATTAAGTTGCTCGGCGAGGGTGCGACGGTGCCATTTATTGCACGTTACCGCAAAGAGATGACAAACACGATGAACGAAGAAACCGTTGCGGACATCAAGAAACGCCTCGAGCAACTCGACGAGCTTGAGAAACGCAAGGAATTCGTATTGAAATCCATAGCTGAACAAGAAAAGCTGACACCTGAACTTGAGAAAAACATCAATAATGCCGAGACATTACAAGATGTTGAGGATTTATATCTACCATATAAACCAAAACGCCGCACTAAGGCAGAGATAGCGCGCCAAAAAGGACTTGAACCTCTGGCAAGGATGATTATGTCACAAAACAGTGACGACGTCAACGGAATGGCCAAGCGCTTCATCAACAAAGAAAAAGACGTCAATAATGAAGCTGATGCCTTGCATGGCGCTTGCGATATCATGGCGGAATGGATATCTGAAAGTATCAATGGTCGCAATAGAATCCGTAAGATTTATCATAAAGACGGTGTCATATCATCAACTCTTGTAAAAGGCAAAGAGGAAGAAGCGCAGACTTACAAGCAATATTTCGACTTCAAGGAACCCATTGCTAAAGCGCCGTCGCATCGTATATTGGCGTTGTTCCGAGCCGAAGAGGAAGGTCTGCTAAAAGTGAAGATAAGCATTGAGGCCAACGACGCTCTCAATGTTCTCGACAGCATATTCCTGAAGAACGACAATGCCTCGACAGACCTTGTACAGGACGCCATCGACGATGCGTGGAAACGTCTGCTGGAGCCCTCTCTCGAGACCGAGATGCGTGCGCTATACAAAGAAAAAGCTGACGAAGTAGCGGTAAAGGTCTTCGCAGAAAACCTCAGACAATTATTACTGGCAGCGCCATTAGGCAAGAAACGTGTGTTAGCTCTCGACCCTGGATTCAGAACAGGCTGCAAAGTCGTCATATTGAATGAATTAGGCGCATTATTACACAATGAGACCATCTACCCTCACCCACCGCAAAACGAGCACGGCAAGGCAGCAGCGAAGATAGCGCATCTGGTGCAAGCATATAAAATCGACGTCATAGCTATCGGCAACGGCACAGCAGGTAGAGAGACCGAAGACTTCATCAAGAGTATACGTTTCGACCGCGACATCACAGCGGTGATGGTCAATGAGAGCGGCGCTTCGATTTATTCGGCAAGCAAGGTGGCACGCGACGAGTTCCCTGACTACGACATCACCGTTCGTGGCGCTGTGAGCATTGGAAGACGCCTAATGGACCCGTTGGCTGAACTCGTGAAGATTGACCCGAAGTCTATTGGTGTGGGACAATATCAGCATGACGTGAACCAGAAAATGCTCGGTGATGAGCTTAACACCGTGGTAGAAAGCTGCGTGAATGCTGTCGGCGTTGAACTCAACTCTGCCAGCGAACAACTGCTGTCGTATGTGAGTGGCGTCGGACCACAGCTGGCAAGCTCTATCGTCAAATATAGAAACGAAAACGGTGGCTTCACCAGCCGCAAACAACTGCTTGAGGTGCCTCGTCTTGGTAACAAAGCCTTCGAGCAATGTGCCGGATTTTTGCGCATCCATGGAGCTAAACAGCCGCTCGATGCCAGCGCGGTGCACCCTGAGAGCTATCATATCGTGGAAAAGATGGCGAAGAAACTCGGTGTGAAAGTCGAAGAATTGATCGGCAACGATGAACTCATCGCCAAGATAAATCCTAAAGAATTCATCGAGAAAGACTTCGGCATCGAAACTGTCAACGACATCATAGCCGAGCTGAAGAAGCCTGGACGCGATCCAAGAAAGACGTTTGAGGTGTTTGAATTCGATAAAAATATCAGAACGATAAACGACCTGCGTCAAGGCATGCAACTCGTCGGAATAGTTACAAACATCACAGCATTCGGATGTTTTGTAGATGTCGGCGTGCATCAAGATGGACTGGTGCATATCAGCCAGATGTCGAACAGCTACATCACCGACCCGAATCAAGTGGTGAAGCTCAATCAGAAAGTCAAAGTGACTGTCACCGATGTCGACATTCCACGAAAACGAATTAGTTTGAGCATGAAATAATATTTTTATGATCATCTCGTTATAAAAACATGAAAAAGTACTTTTTAATCGGATTATTCATCATATTCGTCGCCCTGGCCAATACGACGAAAGCCCAGATATTCTTAGGCGAAGCATTCGTAGGATATAACCTTAGTCAGGTTGACCATGATCATTACGGCGTGATGGGATTTCATCGTTCTGGCATTCAAGCCGGCGTCGGAGTTATCACCCCGATCTGGAAAAAGAACAACTTCAGCATCGACCTGTCTCTTGAGGTATTATTCAACCAAAAAGGTGCTTTACAAGGCAAGAAATATAAAGATGGAATGGCCTATGTCGACCCGACAACTGGTGACACCACCATCATAACTGGTGAATACGACCTCAGGCTGAACTACGGAGAAGTTCCATTGATGATATATTTCAACGACAAAAATGTGGTTTCTGCTGGAGTTGGCATATCATATGGACGTCTGATAAACATGAGGTTTAGCGAACATGGCGTCGACAAACTCAAAGCCAAAAGAGACGAATTCAATGACAATGAATTCAACATCCTGGCAGATGTAAAAATCAGAGTGTGGAAAAGAGTAAAACTTGGATTTAGATATTCTTATTCGCTAACTCCATTAAGGACAATCAATTACAATGAATATAATCCTAACATCAGCGGCGAAGGCGAGACATCAAATGAAAAGTTGAATCAATATAACCAGTTGTTTACACTACGTCTCACCTACGTTTTCAATGAAAATCCGAATAGTTTCGTTCGTGAGGAATACCGCTACACTGGTGACAACCCAAAATATCACGACAAAGCGGTCGCAAGGCAGCTGAAGAAGCTGAAGAAGAAACAGGAAAGAGAAGCGAGGAAAAAAGGTCTTTAGTCTTTAGCTGCTAGCCATTAGCCATTAGGTGTTTTGACAATAAATCCTAATGGCTAATGGCTAATAACTAATAGCTATTATTATTCAATAACAGTCACAATCTTTTCAAGTTCCTTCATCGTAGCATCGTGCCCGTCTTTCGTGACGTAGCCGAGGCCAGGAACGAGAAGCTCGATGTTGTGTCCTGCATTGAGGAACTCCATCAAGGTGTTTTTGACACAATATTCGGTAGCGATTCCGCTGATAACCAAGTCTTTGCCAACACATTGTGAAAGCATTCTGCCGTCAGGACCCACTGACTCGAAGCCTGAATATTGCTCTTCGTCGACTTTCTCGCCCTTGCGGAAGATGTTTCTTTCCGGGTCAGGACGGTTGGCCGGGTTGATGACGTCAGTATAGAATGCCTCATGGATAGCGCCGCCACGTGTTCCCTGCACGCAGTGTACTGGCCAGATGCCACCGTTTTCAGCAAATGAACTATGGTTTGCCGGATGATAGTCGGTGATGTAAATGACTCTCTCTTCCGGATGTGCGTTGATGTATTTCACGACCTCGTGCACGGCCTCTTCAGCGTTGCCGCAAGCAAGAGTACCGTCAATGAAGTCGTAAAGCATATCGACGACAAGATGCTCCGGAGCGTCGTGGTTTTCCTCGACGAAGCTATAGTTCTTGCCGTAATCGAGATGCTGCTGCAAGAAGTCGCATGGATAGTTGACTTGATAATCAACAACTTTGCCGCCTTTCACAACAGGAACGATGTCAGGGTTGATGAATCCGCCGTAAGGTTTGAGACCGAGGGCGTCGTAACGAGCCTTCACCTCTTTGTGAAGTTCTGGGTCAATCTTCACAGCATAAGTTTCGATGAGGTTCTTACCAGCCTCGTAGTCGCCTTCCGATTTAACTCTTTGAATCTCAGCAAGAAGATCACCAAACAAGCCACGAAGTTTCTCATAGTCGTTGATAACGAAATATGTCTTGCCGTCGCGGACTTTCTTCTCGATGACGTTGTCTTTCAAGCCTTTTTCATAGCACCACCAGCTGATGAGAGCGCGATCCTGCATGTGTGACTCAGTGATATTTTTGCCGAGTTCGATACGTGCGAGCTGGCTCATGAGGCCGTTGCGGATGAAGTCGGCGTATTGTGCTTTGTAGCATTCCATGTTTGGAAGGATGCCGAGTTCCACCATCTTCGGGTCAGCGCAGTAATAAAGTCCAAACAAATCAGCACGTGATTCTTCGAGAGCTGAACTGTATTCTTTGAGTGCATTCTGAGGTGTTGTAGGCAACAATTGACCAGAGCCGTGACCGAGACATTCGTGCAAGTCGGTGTGTAAAACATCAGCTATGCTGCTGTATTTCTTGCAAAGGTCAATTTCTTCCTGTGAGTAAGCAAACTCAGCCAAGACGCTCTTTGGTGACTCGTTGGCAGCTTTGTCATATGCATCCATCAAGTTGGTGATTGTCACAGACTTTGAGCCATAGTCCTTACGGATCCAGTCGGCATTAGGCAGGTTGATTCCGATTGGAGGCGCCGGGAAGCAGTCGCCAGCCAATGTGGTGACGATGATACCCTTAGCGCTCACGCCTTTGCATTCTTTCTTCTTGAAGCGTGGGTCTACTGGTGAGTTATCTTCAAACCACTGAGCGTTAGCACTAATGATCTCTGAGCGTTTCGTGGCTTCCATATCTTTGAAGTCGACGATAGCCTCCCATGTAGCTTTCATGCCCATCGGGTCGCCGTAGTCCTCAATGAAGCCGTTCACGAAGTCGATTGTCGAGATTGAATCCTGCACCCAAGCAATGTTGTATTCGTCCCATTTCTTGAGACAACCTGTTGTGTAGTAATCAATTAAGATATTGGTATAGTTACGCTGGACGTCGTTTTCTGCGACATCGTTAGCCTTCTTGAGCCAATAGATGATCTGCTCGATAGCTTTTCCATAAAGTCCATCGACTTTGTAAACGTCCTCACGCAGCTTGCCGTTTTCCTTGACGAGCTTAGAGTTGAGGCCGTAAGAGATAGGCTGTGCATCGTTTGGCTTACGTTGAGCATCATAAAATGCTTCAACTTCACCTTTATTAATATTACCTTTGTAGAAATTGACGCATGAGTTTTGGATGATATCCTCTTCACTGCTGCGACGCATTGCATACAAATCCTTGTCGAAAATGACAGGTGTGATGAATGTCAGGAAATCATCGACGCTCTCGCCTTCTGCCAAAGGAAGAAGCTTCTTGTCAGATCTCTTCACGAGCTGTGCGAAATATTCCTCAGAAATCTCAGGGAAGAACTTATCTTCAGCATAATGATGATGGATGCCATTGCTGAAGAATACGCGCTTTGCATAAACCACAAAATTCTGATAATCATCGCATTTCTTATCACCTTTGTAAGAATTCAAGATAGCCTCAAGAGTCTTACGAACCGTCAGGTTATACTTAAAATTCTGATCAGCGAGGATGTCACGACCACATTTTGCAGCCTCACCAAGATAGTAAATATACTCTTTTTGCTGAAGCGTCATATTTTTCCATTCGGGGATCTGATAACGCATCACTTTAAGGTCGGCAAACTCGTCGACGAGATACTTGAATTCTCCATTTTGAGCTTTCTTATCGCTTGGAGTACAAGCTGTTAAAAGCCCTGCAATACCTAAAAACATAATAAACTTTTTCATTATTTTTATTTTAATTAATAATTCCAAAAATAAGATTGCAAAATTATCGTTTTTTTTATTACCTTTGCAAATAATTAACAAATTAAATAATTAAGATATGGAATACACACAAACCTCTGGCTATCAACAGAATAAGCCATCTAACAACAAGAAATACGGGCCAGTCATATTGATTGGAGTGCTGGTTTTATTGCTCATCATTTTTTGGAGTCGTATCACAGTGACAATTCCGGCAGGTCACGGCGGCGTGCTTTATCGTTTGTTTGGCGGTGGTATCGACACTTCGAAGACATACGAAGAAGGATTCCATTTCATTGCGCCTTGGAACAGCATGACGCTTTACGAAGTTCGTCAGCAGGTGGCTGATGAAGAGATGAGCGCTCTTTCATCAAATGGTTTGGAAATCAAGATCGAATTCTCAACTTGGTATCAGCCATTGTGGCAGGAGCTCGGTCAGCTTCACGCAACCATTGGTACTCAATATCTTACAAGAGCCGTCTACCCTGCTATGCGTTCTGCAGCAAGAAGCGTATTGGGCAGATACACCCCTGAGCAGATTTATTCAACCAAACGTGATGCCATCCAGGAAGAGATCTTCATCGAGACAAAGAACCTGCTCGAAGGCAAACACATACAGCTCAACCAGGTGCTCATCCGTTCGGTCACATTGCCTCCGACAATCAAGTCGGCTATCGAGAGCAAGCTGAAACAGGAACAGGAAGCTTTGGAATACGAGTTCAAGCTTGAGAAGGCATCACAAGAGGCTGAGCGTCAACGTGTTGAGGCTGAAGGTAAGGCAAGAGCCAATAATATCGTCAGCGCCAGTATCAACGATAAGATTTTGCGCGAGAAGGGTATCGACGCAACTTTGAAGCTTGCTGAGTCACCGAATTCGAAGATCGTCATCGTGGGCAACAGCAAAGACGGCATGCCATTGATTTTAGGAGACATCAAATAATGGCGAATAAAGTCAAACAGGCAAAAGTAAGCATCAAAAACAAGCGGGCGTCGTTCGAGTATTTTCTCATCGACCGCTATACTGCTGGCATTGTCCTCACTGGAACTGAGATCAAGAGCATCCGTGAGGGCAAAGCCAGCATAGTAGAGTCGTATTGCCAATTCATTGGCGACGAGCTATGGGCTATCGGAATGCATATTGCTGAATACGCTTTCGGGACATACAACAACCATGTTCCGAAACGCGATCGCAAGCTGCTCCTCACCATGAAAGAGCTGCGAAAGCTCAAGGCGAAAAGCGCCGAAAAAGGCTTCACCATCATCCCTGTTGAATTGTTTATCAACGAGAAAGGACTTGCAAAGCTGGAGATAGCGTTGGCGAAAGGAAAGCATTTCTA
>JAFYNO010000036.1 GCA_017549705.1 Bacteroidales bacterium
AACTTCTGGCTCACAACCATCCTTTTCAAACAATCCCTCGACACCGAAGCCCTTTGCCTGAAGCTCGACAAAGCCGGCATCGAAGCTCGTCCTCTCTGGAAACCAATGCACCTACAACCGGTTTACAGAGATGCCCCAGCTTACGTGAACGGAGTCTCCGAAAAGCTTTATAAAACCGGCATTTGCCTGCCATCAGGCCCATGGGTGTCAGATGATGACGTGAGATATATCGTGGAATTCATAAAGTAAGATATTATGGCAAAGAAAACAGTTATGCTCGTTTTTGGAACGCGACCTGAGGCCATCAAGATGTGCCCGCTGGTGAAGGAGTTTCAGAAGTACCCAACTGAGTTTGAAACCATAGTCTGCGTCACAGGTCAGCACCGCGAGATGCTCGACCAGGTGCTGCACATCTTTGAGGTGGTGCCCGACATCGACCTTAATATCATGCAGCAGGGACAAGACCTTTACGACATCACCGCCCGCGTGCTGACAGGCATGCGCGATGTGCTGAAAAAACACAAACCGGATGTGGTGCTTGTGCATGGCGACACCACCACATCGACAGCAGCCGCACTGGCAGCTTTTTACCAACAAATTCCGGTAGGTCACGTGGAAGCAGGATTACGCACACGCAATATCTACAGCCCTTGGCCGGAGGAGATGAACCGACAAATCACAAGCCGCATCTCAACATATAATTTCGCACCGACACCTCTGAGCGAGAAAAATCTGCTAGAAGAGAAATCGCAAGGAAAGATTTTCGTTACGGGTAACACCGTTATCGATGCTTTATATATGATTGTCAACAAGTTGAAGAGTGATAATGCGCTGGCCGACAAGCAGATCAAAGTGCTGGCAAATGCCGGCTACGACATTACTCGTCTGGATAATGGCAAAAAACTAGTGCTGATCACAGGTCATCGCAGAGAGAATTTCGGTGAAGGTTTCATCAATATGGTGACTGCCATGAAAGACCTCTCGGAGAAATATCCTGATGTTGATTTTGTTTATCCGATGCACCTCAACCCCAATGTGCGCAAGCCAATTCATGAAGTTTTTGGTGAAGATCTTACACGCTCCAATTTCTTCTTCATTGAGCCGCTGCAGTACCTGGAGTTTGTTTATTTGATGGAGAAATCGACCCTGGTGCTGACCGACAGCGGCGGCATCCAGGAGGAGGCTCCCGGACTTGGCAAGCCAGTGCTGGTGATGCGCAACACCACCGAACGCCCCGAAGCTTTGGATGCAGGCACCGTGAAACTTGTTGGTACCGATCACGACATCATAGTGAACGAAGTATCACGCCTGCTTGAGGATCAAGCATATTACGACAAAATGAGCCATGCCGTGAATCCTTACGGCGACGGCAAAGCATGCCCTAGAATAGTAAAAGCGCTGAAAGAGTCAGTGCTTATGGCATAATTTTTTGATTTAATCACTTTTTTTATAGCACTATATATTTTTTTTGTATTTTTGTAAACTCAATAAAAAGCAAATCAAACAAATAAAATACAACTTATGAAGAAACTTTTTTTAATGATTCTGTTCTTTGCAGTGTTGCCATTTACCATGCTGGCACAGACACCTGACATGATGGCTATGGCACGTGCAGAGCTTCAAAAACGTGGTCTCGAAGAGACAGAAGTTCGCGCTCGTCTCCTTGAAGAAGGTATTGATGTTGACAATATCCCGCCAACAGAATACAAGAACTATCAGGATAGGGTGATTAATGTTTTGAATAAGATGCAGAGAGAGAAGGCTGCAAAAACAGCCGCTCAAACTGATGCCACACCTGCAGCTTCGGCTAACGATGCAACAGGCGAAGGCACAGCACCAGTGACGACATCGATATTGACGGCTGAAGGCACTGAGCTCATCGCAGAAGCCGCGGCTACAGCTGAGACGCCAAAAGACATCCCTCAGACAACAATGGGTGAGGCCGCTGCAGAAGAAGCTCTCGAAACCGCTCTCGAGGAAAATAATGTGTCGAAGACAGCAGGCGACGACATCTACGGTCACTCGCTGTTTACAGGCACATCGATGGATGTGTTCCGTACCACTGATGGCGCTCAGGCTCCAGATACCTACGTGCTGGGCTATGGCGATGAGATCCACGTCTCAATCTTCGGTAAGTCACAAGCCGAGATTCACCAACGCATCGGAGCTGACGGAAGCATTCAGCCTGTAGGATCAACAAAGATATTCCTTAAAGGCATGACATTGGGTCAGGCTCGTGACGCTATCGTCAGCAAGCTCTCGACTCACTATTCATTCGGTCGCGACCAGATCGCTGTCACCATCACCACAGCTCGTACAATCTCGGTGAGCATCTACGGTGAGGTTGGTGTGCAAGGCGGCTTCACACTCTCAGCATTGAACACCGCTTTCAACGCACTTGCGGCAGCAGGCGGCCCGACAGCAATGGGTTCAATCCGTAACATCCAGCGCTCAAGAAGTGGCAAGACCGATCGCCTCGACCTCTATCAATATATGAAAGGCAACGCAAAGAGCGTTCAGTATGATTTGCAGAACGGCGATATCATCTTTGTGCCAGTTGCAAACACCATAGTGACAATAGAAGGCGCTGTGCGTCGCCCAATGCGCTATGAGATTATTGAAGGCGAGACAATGAAAGACCTCATCGAATATGCAGGCGGCCTCACATACAACGTCTATCCTGAATTCGCTCAGGTGGAGAGACGCGTCAACGATGAGATAAAATATTTGGAATATAACCTTGAAAGAATCATGTCGGGTAAAGAGAAAGTGATTCTTAAAGGTGGTGATGTGGTCCGTATCAAGTCATCGAACCGTCCGATGGAAAACTACGTGTCTATTAACGGTGATGTCTACTACGGAGGTAATTTCGACTATGAGAAAAACCACAGCCTTAAAGGACTTATCGAGAAAGCACAGCCACAATATACAGCAAGAAGAGATAATGTGATCGTTGAGCGTACCAGCCCGGATGAGACCGTTGAATTCATCACAGTGCCATTCCCTGGCGAAAACGGCAACCCTGACTTCGTGCTGCAGCCACGTGATAAAGTCACAGTGTTGGCACAAGACGCTTATCTCGAGAAGTGGACTATCTCGGTGAACGGCTCAGTGCGTCATCCTTTCTCACGCACATTCGGTTTGAACGACCAGATGACATTGAAACAGGCTATCGAATATGCAGGCGGCCCTACCTACTCGGCAAGAACCGACTATGTGTATGTCGAGCGTACACGTCCTGATCAGACAGTGGAGGTTATCACCGTCCCATTCCCAGGCGAAAACGACAACCCTGACTTCCAGCTTCAGGCAAAGGATGTGATTACAGTGCTCAGCCTCACACAATTCCGCGATGTGGAACAGATCTCAGTGAGCGGACAGGTGCGTAATCCATTTACCAAGACATTCGGCTTGAACGACAGAATGACGGTGGCACAGGCTATTGAATATGCTCATGGATTGAAACCAAGCGTATTCCCTGTGGCTTATATCTTCCGTAAAGATCTCACCAACCCTGATAAGATGCAATATATCCGTGTTAATCTCGACACTGATGGCGATAATGTCGAACTGCAGCCAGGCGACCGCCTCAGAGTTTATGATAACACACGTTATACCCACATCGGTGAGGTGAGAATCAGCGGTGCTGTGAAAGAACCATTTGCCACAGCATACGATGAGTCACTCAATCTTACTGAAATGATTTGGATGGCAGGCGGATTCAATGTCGGTGCAGCATTCGACCGCGTCGAGGTGTTCCGTCTTAACATCTCTAAGACAAACGAAGTCGACCTTGAATTGATTACTCTTCAGGTTGATGATGAATATAACTTGATTGGCAATGAAAACTTCCAGCTTCAGCCATTCGACCATATCGTGGTCCGTATGACTCCTAACTACACTACAGGTAGATACGTTGAGGTGAATGGTCGTGTCAAATATCCTGGTGTTTATGTGTTGGAAGACAATAAAACCCAGCTTTGGGATGTGATTAAACGCGCTGGCGGTCTGCTCGACGATGCTGACCCATACGCCCGCTTGATGCGTACCGAAGGCCGTCAAAGAGGCAACATCGGTCTTAACCTCCGCAAAGCTAAGAAACACAGAAGAAGCATGAAGAACGACCCTATCCTCATGGATGGTGATGTCATCAATATCGTCCGTCAAGAGAATACCGTTATGATCCGTGAGACAGGTACTCGTATGGCACAATATGTCTTGCCAGAGTTCTCAGCATCGCAGAAACTCATAGTGTTTGACGGCAGACATAGAGCAAAATGGTATATCCGTCACTATGCAGGCGGTTTTGTCAGAACAGCTGACCGTTCAAGCACCACAGTGACATTGCCAAACAACCAGTCGATAGGCACATGGCGCTTCATCTTCCGTCATTATCCGAAGGTGGAACCAGGCTCAGTTATCTCAGTGCGCATCGACGATAGAAAACGCGAACGTATAGAGAAACCAAAGGAGAAGATCGACTGGGGTATCGAAGCAAGAAATGCTTTGAGCGCTATGGTGTCGGTTGTGTCAATGGTCTTGCTTATCAACAACTTGAAATAACAATAGATTATGGAGAATAATGAGAAAATTGTAACGCCAGTCGAGCAAGAGGAAGAAGGCATCGATATCATGGCTATAATCCGTAACCTGTGGGACGGCCGTAAGACGATACTTATCACTCTCGGAATCTTCGTAGTTCTCGGTTTGGTTGCTGCCTTGACGATGAAACGCGCCTACACGGTGCAGACCGTCATGGTGCCTCAGCTCAACTCGCGACAAAACAATTCATTGGGTAGTTTGGCAGCTTTGATGGGTATCGATCTTGGAGTGCAGGCTAGCACCGCTGACCTCTCGCCATTGGTATATCCTGAGATTGTGAACAGCGTGCCGTATCGCCTCGAGCTGATGCACACACCTCTTCACTATATGAAAGTTGACCACCCGATAAGCATGTTTGACTATGCTCTTGGCGGATACGATAAACCTTCTATTATTTCATATGTATTGAAATATACAATTGGTCTTCCTGGCTTGATAATAGGTTCATTAAGCAAAAAGCCTGAAGAGATTGTATATAACGCTGGAGAAGGCGACGGCTCAGGCGGAGAAAACACCCCTAGACCGATTGTAGTGACTGTTAACGAACAAAGGATGCTTGACGTGTTTGGCCGAGTAGTATCGCTTGATGTTAACAAGAAAGAAGGTTATATCACATTGATGGTTCACGGTACTGAGCCAATTCAGACAGCTGAGTTGGCATGGAAAGCACAGCAACTTCTTCAGGATGAGCTGACTCGTTTCCGTATCGAGAAGTCGGAGAGCGAGCTGAAATACGTTCAAGAGCGTTTTAATGAGATAAAGAAGGAAAATGATTACTATCAAGAACAGTTAGCTACTATCAACGACCGTTCACAGGGTTTGGCGACCACTCGCGACAGAATAGAAAGAGACCGTGTTCAGGCAAAGTACAACGTGTCGAATGCTATCTATAATGAGTTGGCCAAACAGTTGGAGCAGGCTAAGATGCAGGTGAAGAAAGACACTCCAGTCTATGCTGTCATCCAGCCGGTCACCATCCCGATGAAGCCATCGAACAGCCGTGCCAAGACTCTCATCGTCTGGACGTTCTTCGGATTTGTAGTAGGCTGCGGCATTGTCATCGGCAAAGGCTACTGGCCAAAATTGAAGGAAAAGTTCAAGAAGCCAGAGGAAGCAGCTGCTTAATAATACGTCATTTCGACCGACCGAAGGGAGTGGAGAAATCTACTCCCTTTTTTTATTGTCATTTCGACCGACCGAAGGGAGTGGAGAAATCTACTGCAATTGAAAGGTGTAGATTTCTCGACAAGCTCGAAATGACAATATGAAAAATTTATTATCTTTGCAAAAAAATAATAACAATGAAATTATTAAACAAAAAATACCTCATCCCTTTTATATTAATAACCTCCTGCTTCGCGCTCTGGGGCTTCGCTAACGACATCACCAACCCGATGGTGAAGGCATTTTCGAAGATTTTCAGGATGAGCGTCACCGATGGTGCCTTGGTGCAGGTGGCATTTTATGGCGGTTACTTCGCGATGGCATTGCCTGCAGCACTTTTTATCAAGAAGTTTAACTATAAAAACGGCATCCTCATGGGATTAGGCTTGTACGCTGTTGGCGCACTGATGTTTCTCCCGGCTGCAAAAACCGGCAGCTATTATCCATTTTTGATAGCATATTTCATCCTCACTTGTGGACTTAGCTTTCTTGAAACCAGTGCCAACCCGTTCATTTTGTCAATGGGAGAGCCCGAGACAGCAACACGTCGATTAAACTTCGCTCAGGCATTCAACCCTATAGGCTCGCTGCTCGGCATGTGGGTGGCGATGAACTTCATCCAAGCCAAAATGAACCCTCTTTCGACAGCTGAACGTGCTATCATGCCAAATGCGGAGTTTGAAGCACTGAAAGCCTCTGATTTATCAGTGGTTGTGAGGCCATACATCGCAATAGGAGTTGTTTTAGTTGTCATCTTCATCCTTATTCTGATAACAAAAATCCCAGTTAACAAGATAGAGACTGAAGGCATTTCGCGGGCTTTCGGGCCAACGGTGAAACGGCTCTTTGCCAACAAAGCCTATCGTGAAGGTGTGATAGCACAGTTTTTCTATGTGGGAGCACAAATCACCTGCTGGACGTTTATCATTCAATACGGAACGAAGGTCTTCATGGCTGAAGGTATTGCTGAACACACGGCAGAAATCATGTCACAACGCTTGAATATCATCGCGATGGTGCTGTTCTGCGGCTCGCGTTTCATCTGCACATGGCTGCTGAAATGGTTTAAGCCTGCCAAGATGCTCGCCACTTTTGCGTCGGTAGCAATGTTATTGACACTGATTGTAATACTGGTTGGTGGTCGCCTGGGGCTTTACAGCCTTGTTGCCGTCTCAGCCTGCATGAGCCTGATGTTCCCTACAATATACGGTCTCGCCCTCAAGGATGTCGGTCCCGATGCCGAAATCGGTTCCGCAGGATTGATAATGGCAATTCTTGGAGGCTCGCTATTGCCACCACTTCAAGCAATGATAATCGATTACGGTTACACGGCATTGTCGTTCATCGTCCCGATGATGTGTTTTGTGATAATATTTGTTTACGGTATCCGACAAACAGTTATATGTCATTTCGACCGAAGCCGTTAGGCGAAGTGGAGAAATCTACTGCAAACAAAAGCTAAAGCACTTGATAGGAGTAGATTCCTCGACTTCGCTCGGAATGACAAAACACAAGTTCGAATTGACAAAGGATTAAAATTAAAAACTATGAAAAAAGTCTTCGTCTCCGGTTGTTACGATTTATTACATAGCGGTCACGTTGAATTCTTTCGACAGGCGGCTCAATACGGTGATTTGTATGTTGGAATTGGCAGCGACAAAACCATTGAGGGCTACAAGCATCACAAGACCGTTTACAGTGAACAGGAACGTCTTTTTATGGTGAAGAGCATCCGCTATGTGAAGGACGCTTACATAAATCAAGGCAGCGGCATTTTGGATTTCCTCCCGACGCTGGATATCGTGAAGCCTGATATCCTTGTGGTGAACGAAGACGGCGGAAATGATGATAAGCGCAGGGTCTGCGAGGAGAGAGGAATGGAATACATAGTGCTGAAGCGTACGCCACAGGAAGGCCTGACTGCCCGTTCCAGCACTGAGCTTAAAAAAGTCGAGAGCCGCATCCCGACACGCCTCGATCTTGCAGGCACATGGATCGACCAGCCTTATGTTTCGTGTTTTGCTCCAGGATGGGCGATAACGATATCGCTTGAGCCTACTTTCGAGATTAGGGAACGCTGCGGATTGAGCACCTCGACACGCAACATGATCAAGAAAGTGTGGCCTTATCAGCTGCCTAATATGGACCCCGAGATGTTGGCAAAGCTCGTCTTCTGCTTTGAGAACGACCCCGAGCGTAGCGCAGGCATCATCAGCGGAGCTCAGGACTCGATAGGAATATGCATGCCAGGATTGTGCAGGCATTATTACGACAACCGTTTCTGGCCGGAGAAGATAGAGACATGCAACGACGAGGAGATACTCGCATGGCTCGAAGCGCACCTCTGCATGGTTCCGATGTTTCCTCGTCGCCCTGGATGCAGTGTCGTCGAAGGCAAAGATATAAACAAGGTGAAGGTGCAAGCCTTGGCTCAAGCCGCTGACGACTGCTGGAATGCCATTATGAAAAAGGATTTGCGAGCATTTGCGAAAGCATACAAAGCCTCGTTTGAAGATCAAGTCTCATTATTCCCGGCCATGATTCAGCCTGGTGTACAAGAATACATCGACAAGTATTCTGCAATGCCCGATGTCCTTGCATGGAAAATGCCTGGCGCCGGTGGTGGCGGTTATCTGGCGCTTGTCGTTGAAGATGCAGAACAATTTAACAAAGAACACTCGGAAGCAATTAGAATTACAATAAGAAGACCTGGTATGTGATTTGTCATTTCGACTGTAGTGTAACGTAGTGGAACGGAATGGAGAAATCTACTGCAGACAAAAGCTAATGAGCCATGAAAGAATATTACATCTATATTATGACGAATAAAAACAAATCAGTTTTATACATAGGTGTAACGGATGATCTAATAAGAAGAGTGTACGAACATAAAAATCATATAATAGAGAACACTTTTACTTATAAATATAATTGCGAATATTGTGTATATTAT
Source organism: Bacteroidales bacterium (assembly GCA_017549705.1). Classification (GTDB taxonomy): domain Bacteria; phylum Bacteroidota; class Bacteroidia; order Bacteroidales; family F082; genus Limimorpha. The sequence goes on from JAFYNO010000036.1 coordinate 8,720, forward strand.
GAAAAATATAACGACATAAACCAAGCTATTGAAAGAGAAACTCAATTAAAAAAATGGAATAGATTAAAAAAGAAGAATCTGATTAATGTTAAAAATCCAAATTGGATAGAATTAGTTAATGATAATGAAATTTTAAATATTGATGAAATGGATTGAAAGGAGTAGATTTCTCCATTCCGCTTCGCTTCAGTCGAAATGACACTACACCATGAAAAGATATTGCCAAACTTTATCACTCGTTGATAACGAAGAATTAATTCAAAAATATTGTGAAGTCCATAAGAACGTTTGGCCGGAAATCATTGAAGGTCAACGTGAAGTGGGAATTTTGGATATGCAGATTTATCGTAAAGGCCGTAATCTTTTCATGATTATGGATACCGTTGATGACTTCGATTTTGAGAAGGATATGGCTCGGTTGGCGACATTGCCCCGTCAAGCGGAATGGGAGGCTTACGTAGCTCAGTTCCAAGGCTGTTCGGTCGACGCGAGAAGTGATGAGAAATGGCAATTAATGGAAAGGATTTTTTAGCATTAACTGCCTTATGTGGCTGCCTTAAGGGCATTAATGCCATTAATGGCGTTAATGCCCTTAAGGCAGCCGCTTTAATGATTTAAAGAGTTCTTGTCTCTGCGAGATCGGTTCGCTTGCGAACTAAATCAATGTGGAAGAAAAATTTTCGAAAGAATTGATTTCTGCGTTTTCTGCGAGATCTGCGTGCGAAAAAAATAGTATTTTTGCAAAAACTATCATTATGTCCAGAAAGAAAAAAAATAGCCTTTCAACGTTTGTAAACACCATTTTGCGAATCTTTGGCGAGCATCCTTATAAACCAATGAACTACAAGCAGCTGGCAAAGATAATGGGTGTGCGCGACGCTGCTGGCAAAGACGTGATATATCAGGTGCTTGTGACCTTGCATCATGACGGTCAGCTCATTGAGCACCACCCTTATAGCTATGTCCTGAATCCTGATTTGATCAGCGAATACGGACCGAAGCCGCAGTATGTGATAGGAACAGTCGATATGAAGGGCACTGGCAAGGCTTATGTGGTGCCTGAAGACGGAGGCGAAGACATACAGATTGCTGCCAACAACACCGGCAAGGCGCTGCACGGCGACAAAGTCAAGGTGGCGATGTTCCCGAAACGTAAGTCGAAGAAGACAGAAGGCGAGATTGTGGAGGTTATCAAGCGCGCACATACCGAGTTCGTCGGAATATTCAGCGTTTCACACGGATACGCCTTTGTGGTGCCCGACAAGATCACTATGCCGCTCAATTTCTTTATCCCGAAAGGCAAATACAACAGGGCTCGCGACGGACAGAAAGTCATAGTGAAGCTCACCGACTGGCCCGAGAATTCACGCAACCCGTTCGGTGAGGTGGTGAAGGTGCTCGGCAACCCTGGCGAGAACAACGTCGAGATGCAGTCCATCCTCGCAGAATACGAGTATCCACTCGACTTCCCCAAAGACGTTGAGAAAGAAGCCGACAAGATTTCTGATAAGATTCCTGCTTCAGAAATCAAAAAACGTCGCGATTTCAGAGATGTGCTGACAATCACCATCGACCCTCGTGACGCTAAAGACTTCGACGATGCCGTCTCGTATCGCAAGCTTCCGAATGGCAACCATGAGGTCGGAGTTCATATTGCTGACGTGTCGCATTATGTGAAGCCAGGCTCTGCCATCGACAACGAGGCTCAGCAACGCGGCACCTCGGTTTATCTTGTCGACCGCACCATCCCGATGCTACCCGAGAAGCTCTGTAACATGGTGTGCTCTCTTCGTCCTGACGAGGAAAAGCTGACATTCTCTGCTGTCTTCGAGATGAACGACAAAGCAGAAATCCTCAATCATTGGATTGGTAAGACCATTATCAAATCAAACCGTCGCTTCGCTTACGAAGAAGTTCAAGCCATGATAGAGGGTGGGGAAGGTGATTACAAAGAAGAAATCATGATTCTCAACGACTTGGCTACTAAGCTTCGCGACAAGCGCATGGCTCAAGGCTCTATCAACTTCCATTCTGAGGAGGTGAAATTTATCCTTGACGAGAATATGAAGCCTATCGACACCTATGTGAAGGTGCAACAGGAGGCCAACATGCTCATTGAGGACTTCATGCTGCTGGCAAACCGCACTGTGGCTGAGTCAATTGGTAAGAAAGACTCGAAATATCACGGCTATACTTTCGTGTATCGTGTGCACGACGAGCCTAACCCGGAGAAGCTGTACGATTTCATCGCTTTGGTGTCGCGTTTAGGTTATTCGATGAACATCAGCACGCGAGAGAAGCTGGTGAAGTCGTATAACGCCTTGTTTGATGCCGTTGAAGGCAAGGGCGAGAAGAACCTCATCGAGTCGGTGGCGGTGCGCACTATGGCTAAGGCGCTTTACAGCACGGTCAACATTGGGCACTATGGATTGGCGTTCCCGTTCTACACCCACTTCACCTCGCCAATACGTCGCTATCCTGACTTGATGGTGCATCGCCTTATTGAGCGTTATATGCTTGAAAACCAACCGAGTGTGAGCCAGGAGGAATACGAGGTTTTGTGTCAGCACGCCTCCGAGATGGAGCGTAAGGCTGCCGAGATGGAGCGCGAGTCGGTGCGTTACAAACAGGCTGAGTATCTGCAGGATAAAGTCGGCAAGGTGTTCGACGGCTTGATCTCAGGCATCAGCAAATGGGGCATCTACGTGGAGCTCAAGGACAGCAAATGCGAGGGCATGGTGCGCTATAGCACCCTCGACGACATGTATTACATCGATGAGGAGAACTTCCGTGTCATCGGACACTATACAAAACAAATCTACCGCCTCGGTGACGCTGTGAAAGTGCGCGTGGAGGCAGTAGATCTGATCAAGAAACAAATGGATTTTTCTTTAGTTAAATCCAAGCTTACTTTGCCGCGTTAATGATCTCTAAATAAGATGGATACCCGTTTTTATCGTCATAGTTTAGCACAAATCCATCCTTATCAACGAGAAGCGGAATCGGCATAGCATTGGTCTCTTTGAAGTTTTTTAGAAGACTCTTCATTGTCTTGTTGGCATCTTTTTTAATCAAAAGAGGGAAACGCATATTTGTAGTGATAATCAATCTGTTGTCTGATACTAAATCAGCTACGATATCTTCGTTTCCATAATAAACGATGACAATTCCGACATTGTTTTTCTCCAATCCTTCAAGATAAGGTTTGATGTTCTTCTCAAGCATGCTTTTGCAAGCGTGACAATACTCAGCGCTGACGAAAATCAATGTTTTTTCGTGGTTTTCAATCACTTGACGTATTGCTGCCTTGTCGGAATCACCCATTCCCATGACAGGATTGGAACAAGAAACCAACGCAAACAGACTAATCAATAACAATAAACTTACCTTCTGTTGACTCATAGACTTCATAGGTGCCTTCGACTTTAATTGCTCTGAGATGGCCACGATTTAACAGTTTAAGAACATCAGGGTTGTCGATGATTAAAGGTTTTGTGATGTTGATTGTCTCGTCATAGAAGAAGTTCTTGTTAAAATCTCTGTTAGTTGGATCATTTGGAGCCAATAAAACGATTTTATTGTCTTCTGTTCTAGCTAATTTGCATGATCCTGTATAATCGAAGTCCTTACCGTTACCAACAGAAGAAATGCTGATTAATCCAGTAGGATTGCTCGGTAAACCTGTAGCACGAGCGTGTATGCTGCAATGACCAAAGAATCCTTCACACCATTCTCTTGTTGTTTGGGTTCCATCAGGGTTGGTGATTACTTCTTTATGATAATGGCCCTCTGTTACCTCAATTACAGCTATTGTTACGGCTGCAATAATAGCAAGGGTAATCACTAAGCCTTTTTCAGGGGTCTGTCCGGCCTGCTGGACTGGTTGCGGCACAATAGGGGCTTCTTGTTTTCTGCATGAAGTTGAGAAAAAGATTGCTGCGATTAACAATGCGATGATTGTTTTGTTGAATAATGAAATGTTTTTCATAGTGATTTAATTTTAAATGGTTAATTTTAATGGTTAATTATTTAAACGGTTAATGTGTAAACGTCATGATATTTAAGCTGGCTTTTCTGTCGTCAAGAGATATGACTTTGATTTCTCCTTTGTCGTAGAAAATCTTGATGTTATCAGTGTTAGACAGATATGATTCAATAGATTCTGATGAGAACAGCATGTTGGTTTTAGGCAAATAAATATACAAAATCACATTTTTTTCATCTGTTAAAAGGATGTAATATGTGTCTTTGTTATATGCTATGTCAAGTATTCTGCAAGGAAGTAAGTTTTTCTTGTCGAGGATGCTTTGCAACTTGCTTTTTGATGGAGTGTTGTTGCCGGCGTTGGCGTCTGTCACCAGCAAGCCTTTCTGCAGCAACACGTCGGTGATATTAAATGAGGATAACTGTTTGAGGGTGTTTCTGTCGAATGTTGTTATTTCGCCAGCGTAGGTGTCGGCTACAACAACATTCTTTTTGTCGAAACACACTTTGGGTGAAAAATAGAAATAACCGGTATGTTCTTTTTTATGCCAGTTAGGCAAGTTGCCCAAGAACTGTGTGAAAGCGCATTCTGGGGTCGACAATATCGACATCATAGGACTAAAATCATAAAAACTATCTAAGAAAGGATCGTTATCAGCAGAATTCGGCTCAGCTGTGGTTCCTTGTGTCGGCCATCCTTTTAAAACTCCCATGAAGATTCTTTGTTTTTCTTCGTCAACAAAGAAATGTGAATGTGAAGTAATGTATTCACTGTCGAGTTGCATAGGAGTTATTGTTTTTGATTCTTCCTTTAAATTATATTTGATCAAGCAAGCTTGATTTGAGTATACGAGCTGTTCGGCAATACTGTCTTCCCAATATAGATTTGGCAGTGATGCTGAAATCATGAGGTCTTCAGCGTTATTTGTGAAATAAATATCAAGATAGATGATTTGAAGCACATTCATAAATCTCAAAGCAAGTGCCAGAGTGTCAGGAACATTTTTAGCCTTGAAGATATAATACTCAAGATCATCGGGCCGGATGGTGTCGGTGAAGACATACTGATCGGCTTTTTTCTCAGCCAAGAGTATTGATGATGTCTCATATTCAAGCAAGGCTAGCTTTGACAAGTCTTTTGAAAAAGAAATGTTGGAGATTTTTGATAACTCAGAACAGTTTATATTATAATTTTTGTTGTCAAGGATATTCAGTTTTACTTTTGATGGTGATATTTTGTCACTGATGTTGTTGCTTGTCGTTAATGATATTTTTTCGACTTTAACGACGTTGAGGTCATCTGTAAGTGATTTGAAGAAGTTCAAATCGTAAGTGATGCCCAGTAATGATGAGGCGCTGATGAAGTCGCCGGTGTTATTGTTGATGATGACGATATAAGGGACGCCTATGACTCCGGTTTTAAAGTGGAAGCTTTGCATCAAAGTGTCGTCATCGTTGGTACAAACCAAGTTGTTTGTGCCGTAGTTTTTTGTTGATAATTCTTCTGCTGTGCTAATAGGGGTGTCGCTAATAGCGAAAAGAAGGGTATAGACTTCGGGGAAATACTTTTGGGTGTCGTTGAAAAACAGCGGTATTGAGCCTTCGCATCTTGGGCAGCCTCCCACTGGCAGCAAAACAAGGAAAGTGTAGTCGCCCGACGCACCTATCTCCGCTAGACGGTCTTTAACAATGGTTTCGGTGCCCTTAACTTGTTCGATACCATACAATGTCTCCTGTGCTTGGGCACAAAACAAAGATTGGATGAGAATTATAAAAAGGATAAGTATTCTCATATTAAATGATTAATTGCCCTTGATAAATTCCATTGCCGGCTGTGATAGTAACAACATAGCAGCCCGGTAATAACGATATATCGATTGATCCAGGGGTGCTCGAGCAATAAGCTGAAGCCACAAATGATCCCGATGGCGTTTCAATCATGATTTCGGCATCTCCACAATTAGAGTTAAATGT
>JAFYNO010000037.1 GCA_017549705.1 Bacteroidales bacterium
TCTGTTCGGCATATTCCACGATATGTGTGCCGTGCAGCTCAGTGATGCGGTTGATGAGCGGCTGTGGGTCGTTGCCTGGCGACGGGTTCATGTTGAAGATGAGGTCGAGGCACGCCCTGTCGAGAGCTATCGGGTCGGTGGATGCCAAGATGCCTATATCTTCTATCTCTGGCGGTGCCGGATTCGGATTGCAGTCACAGTCAACAGAGAGGTTATTCATCACGTCGATATATACTATGTCTCTGCCAGGCTGCTTGAAGTAGTTATGCACCGCTTGTGCCGCCGCTGCCATCGACTCAAGGAACGAGTCCTGACTGTTACCCGCATGGATGCTCGTAGTGCTTAAACCCGCAGTATGGATATTGCATTTGCCTTTACGCGACGCCACGCCGATGCTCTGGTTCTTGAGCACACCGCCGTAGCCTCCCCTGGCATGACCCTTGAAATGAGCGAGGTTTATCATGAAGTCGTAGTTCGCCAGATGCGAACCGACTATATCATATTTTATCCATGTGGTGTCAGAAACAGGAATCACCATGTCGCCTTCTGAGTCCATGATGTCGACAGTGGCAATCTCATTGAAGCCGTGTTGCTCGATGATCATAAGATGTCCTGCCGTCGCGTCACGCAAACCATCGTAGGCGGTATTGCACTCCACGAGGGTGCCTTCGGTATATGACACGAGCTTACTTATAAGCTCCGGCCTCAGATAGTTGCTTTTCTTCGACTCGCCCGTCGAGATCTTGATCGCCACATTGCCCGTCGGCTCCACTCCCAAAGCCTTAAAGACATTAAGAAGCGCCTGCGCCGAGACCTCACTGGTGAAATATACATTGCTCTGCGCGAAAGCCATCACGCTAAAGCCGAGAATCAAAGTCAATAGAAAAGCTTTCCTCATTTTCCGAAATTATTTTCGGCAAAGATAATAAAAAGAATTTTATAAATCCTGTAAATCTTGTTAATCCCGTCTAAAAAACTATTCCTGTCGGATTATTCTATAGTGTGGATTGTAGCTAATTCTGAATGCCTCGCTGTGTCGGACAGCGTATCTGTTTTCAGCTGCCATCATCAACTCTGATTGCAACTCTTCGTCTTTCCAATTCGGATTGACTTCAATGGCGATTTTATCAATCTTTTTCCATTCTTCGAACCAGTCGTCGCTATAGGCGTTGTCCTTGCCAGCGGCGTCGATGAACATCATAACAAGTTGTTCTTCATTGAGTTTACCCTCAACAATATTCGAAAAATTGATTCTCACAAAACGGTGTCTGAAGCCTGTCGGCTCGCGTTGTGGCATGAAGCTCAAGTCGGTATCTTTGCACTGTTCCAACTCCTGATGGATGTAATAACGCGCGGCGGCAGTGTCGTTCATCAGATGCTCGGCACCGAAAAAATCCTGGTAGCACGTCTTGTAAACATCCTGCAACGTCGCCAAAGGATATTGATTATGAATATATTGGCACATCTCACGAATGGCTTTGTCTTCATTTTTACATGATGTGAAAAGTGCCATGATACAGGTTAAAATAGCTATCGTTTTTATTTTCATAAAATATCAGCTTTTATCCTTTTATACAGCTCCGGCAGTCTTTTTTGTATCACCACCGGGCGGCCGTTTTCAGTGAAGCAGTGCACGGTATGACCCTCAGCGACGAGTTTGCCGTCTTTTCTCATCGTGTAGAAAAACTCGAACTTCAGCTCGCTCATGCTGCCTATCCTCACCTCCACCTCGACGATGTCTTTGAACGTGGTCGGACTCTTGTATTTGCACTCGACGGAGACCACAGGCGACACCACGCCGTCGGCCTCGATCTTGTCGAAGCCCCATCCCAGCTTGTCGAGGTAGTCAATGCGCGCCTCTTCCATGATTCTGATGTAGTTGGAGTGATGTGTGATGCCCATGCGGTCACACTCGTAATATCTGATTTCGTGTCTGTAGATATGCATAATAAACTATTTACAACTTACAATCAATTGATTTCCAGTGGTGTAATCGTAATCCTCATCGTAAATCGTAGCTGTGCATCTTCTCTCGTCTTTATAGTTCTTCGTCTCCCCTCGTTTGATGGTCTCTACGATATCGTTTTTAACATCTAAAAACTTGCTTTTTACCACATATGTCACGCTGTCGTCGGTGACATCTTTAATCTCGATGTTGGCTGATTCCGAGTTGATATGGAAATCGTCGTTATATAAAATCATAGCCTCGTTATATGGCTGCACGCCTTTTTTAGCTATTATAAGACAGCGTATCGAATGAGAATAGTCGAATCCATGAGTAGACTCTGCCACCATCAGGAGCAATGCTTTCTTGCCGCCTTCAAGCTCGATGGTGTCGAAGTCAAGATTTCCGTTTTGCCATAAGGCGGTGAACTTCACGCCGTTGGCGAATGTATACGTTCCGATACCGCTGCAATATCCGTTCTCCCATTCGCAGACGTCGCCGTTGACCATCTTATGGATGCAGTGTCCGGCTAATTTCCCTTCGACAAACTCACCCTCGAAATACTCTTTGCCGTAGGCGAAGCTACCGTCGTAGCCGTCTTTCTCAATCTTGCCGTGACCATGACGCTTGCCGTCCTTAAATCCGCCTTCATATTTCGTGGTGATTGTTGAAAGATGCAGTCCTCTCTCATCGCTGTTGATGGCTATGCCCTGACCGTTTTCCTTGTCGTCGAGCCACTCGCCCTTGTATTCATATCTATGACTAGCGCCGCCGCCTTTCGAGAACTGGTAGTATCTGCCCTTGCCACAGCGTTTGCCGTCACGCCACTCACCTTCATACTCACCATAGTAGCCGTTGAGTTTGTAATCCATATTACCCTGACCATGCGGCTGCCCCTTAGCATTCACCTCACCGAAATAACGATCACCATTTTCAAAATCTATATGCTTTTTCATAATCTTTGTTATTTTAAACTCCGAAAAAATACTGTCCCTTGCCTCTCGTCGCCTTTCCATACTGAATCGCATGTTTCGGGCAATGATGATAGCAGGCGTCGCAGGTGTTGCAGTTGCCGTGCCACACCGGACGTCCGTTTTCCAATGTTATGTTCTGCATCGGGCACACCTTCGCACACATACCGCACGAGATGCATTCGTCGGTGCTGAAAAACGGCTCATCCGACGCCCATTTGTAGAACCCGCTGCCGATGACGTTGCTCTTGAAACGCGGGAAAGCGCCTTTGATCATATCGGAATACTCGGCGTGATTTTTAATCATATCTATCACATTCGGCAGTTTTTCCTTGGCTTTCGCAATCTTCTCCTCCGCGACTTCCGGCTTGTCGACGTTCATCCCTATCATGTTGACGTAGGTGTTCGGCATCTTAAAACAGAAGGCAGCGTTGAGGTTCAAGCCTATCTTTTCCAACTCCTTACGGAAAAGCTTCTCGGTCTCACCAACGTTGTCGCCACAGGTCACGGCAGTCCAGACGTACGACGGCTTACCATTGAGTTTGAGCTTCTCTACGAACTCATCGACGAGATGCGGCGAGCGCCACGAATAGATAGGAAACACGAAGCCAATCATCTCTTTTTCGGCCAGACTGTATTCAAAGTCGCCATTACGCTGAGCCTCAGGGATAAAAATCATCTTCTCGTCGAACGCCTCAGCTATGCTTTGCGCGATAAACTTACTATTTCCGCAACCCGAATAATAAAAAACCATATCTTATCCTCCTTATCCTTCTTATCTTATCTGATAACTCCTCAATCTCTCCTCCGCCATCTTCTCAAACTTAGTGCCTTTTTTGCCATAATTGGCATAAGGATAAATGCTGATTCCGCCTCGTGGCAAGAACAATCCCAGCACCTCGATGTAGCGTGGATCCATCAGTTTCACCAAGTCGTTGAGGATGATATTGATGACATCCTCGTGGAAGTCGCCGTGATTTCTGAAAGAGAACATATAAAGCTTCAAACTCTTGCTCTCCACCATCTTCTTATCCGGGATGTACATTATCTTAATCTCAGCAAAATCAGGCTGTCCCGTAATCGGGCAGAGTGCGGTGAACTCCGGGCAGTTGAACTGCACCCAGTAGTCGCGCTCAGGATGCTGGTTTTCAAAAGCTTCGAGGACCTCCGGCGCGTAAGTCTCCGGAATCTTCGAATAGCGACCCAACGAATGTAAGTTTTCTTCTTTTCTATCCATTTTTCAATCTTTTTCGTAAGTAGCAATATTTCCTGATGTTTCCTGCACATCGACACGATAGCAGTTGGTGATTTGTTCGCAGCACCAGCGCGCTATGTTTTCCGATGTAGGGTTGCATTTCAGCACGTCGTTAATCATCTTATGGTCGAGGGCGTCGACGATGCGGCTTTTGATCTCGGTGAAGTCGACCACCATGCCGTTTTTGTCAAGTTCCTTAGCCTTGCAATAGATGGTAATCATCCAGTTATGGCCGTGAAACGCGCTACATTTGCTCTCATGGTCAAGCTCCAAACGGTGCGCTCCCGAAATCTCTATCGTTTTTTTGATGTAATACATGTTTTATTTCTTAAAAATGTTATACGAGATATTAGTATCGAAAACGTCAATGTCTTCGTGCTTTTTCACCCATTTCACCACTCTCACCGTCACCGGAAGGATGATGATTTCGTAGGCTGTTTTCAGTCCCACCTGCCAGAGTACGAAACTCGGCATCTGGTCGAGCGGCACTATACCAAGCAACGCCACCGGAAAGAATATCACTGAGTCGCACGCCTCGCCGAGCAGACTGCTCAATATAGCACGCAGTGTGAAACGTTTTCCATTGTCGCGCACCTTCATCTTGCTCATCACGAAGGCGTTCATAAACGAGCCGACTAAGAAGGCCAAAAACGATGCGAACACAATGCGCGGTGCCAAACCGAAGATAGCGTGAAAACCAACGCCTGCCGGTGTTTCCTGCCACCATACAGCCCCTGGGATAAGGTCGATGAGCCACCCGATTATCACGAATGCGAAGTTAAGTGCAAACGCCATCCAGATGAGCGTTTTGGCGCGATTGAAGCCATACACCTCGCTCACCACATCGTTGACGATATAGGTGATGGGGAATACGAAAATGGCGCCGGTAAAGTTGACCGGACCGAATGAAATTTGTTTTGTGGCGAAGAGGTTCGCCATCATGAGACCTGTGGTAAACAGCGTCGCCAAAATCAAAAACAGCGCGCTGATTTGATGCTTTTGTTGTGTCATATTCTTGTTTTGTTAAAGGGGGTTTCCAAGTACCCCTGGGTTAATAAATCGCTGCAAAATTACGACTTTTTTAGATACGACTTCATGTTTGAAGAGATTTTTAATACCATTTGCAGAAATGCGACCTACCACAGGGTACTGTGAGTATTTCGAGAAAGGTATTAAAAATCTCAATAATTAATAATTAATTTTTTTGTATCTTTGCCAATAAATTCATCAATCATGAAAGCAACTTATTCACAACGCCTAATCAAACTCGCTGACCTGAACCACCATCAGACATTTTTCGCAGGTCGCTGCTCGGAATATTTTTTGGAGAGCTCATACTTTGCTGTGGCTCAATATGTTGACACCAAAGACACAGTGCTTCTTGTGCTTCACGGCATCGACTTCAAGTTCCCGATCTTCGCAGGAGATATAGTAACTTATGAAAGCAAAGTCATAGCGGCTGGACGCTCCACCTTGACCGTCTACACCAAGATGTACCGTAGCAGCGAGCCGGAGAAGATTGCTGCCGACGGCTTCGCCACGTTCTCATATCTCGATGAGAATCACCACTCAAAGCCTCACGGCGTGGTTATCGAGCCTGAGACTGACGAAGAGAAATGGCTCAACCAGCAGGCAAAAGAAGTCCTCGAAGAATCGAAACAGCGTGCCA
>JAFYNO010000038.1 GCA_017549705.1 Bacteroidales bacterium
CTCTTTCTTGCTGTTGATATTCTTCCTCGTTACCACTACGATGGACACTGACAGCGGTATCACCCGTCGTCTGCCCCCACCAGTAGAAAACCCAGACATGGATGTCAAAGTGAAAGAAAGAAACATTTTGAACGTCATGATCAATAAGTACGACAAGTTGATGGTTAACGGTAAACCTTGCGACATCTCAGAACTTAAAGATAAGACAAGAGACTTCATCACTCCAAAACCGAATGATGAGAAAGCTCCTGAAATCGAGGTGAAAGAGATTGAGCTTATCGGCAACTTCACAACAAACAAAGGTGTCGTATCACTTAAGAATGACCGCGGTACATCATATCAGATGTATATTGCAGTTCAAAATGAATTAGCAAAAGCTTTCAATGAGCTCAGAGACGAGGTCGCTATGTCATACTTCAAACAGCATTACAACGACATGACCGATAAGGATAAGATTGACGCTGTGAATAAAGCTGTCCCTGTACGTATTTCAGAAGCCGAACCTGAGGAAATCAAATAATAGGAGAGAAAATTATGGCAAAATTCAGAAAAGGTGGACAAAAAGAAGTTCCAGCAATTTCAACCGGTTCAATGCCTGACATTATCTTCATGTTGATTTTCTTCTTCATGGTTACAACCTCTATGCGTGAGACAACATTGAAGGTAAAAATGAAATTACCGGCAGCTACGGAAGTCCAGAAACTTGAGAAGAAGTCCCTCGTGAGCTTCATCTACATCGGACCTCCGACAAACACTAAACTCTATGGTACAGAGGCACGTCTGCAGCTTAACGACTCATATGCACGTGTTGAAGACATCATCCCGTTCATCGAACAGGAACGTCTCGACCGCGCTGAGGCTGACCGTCCGCTCCTCACAACATCACTCAAGATTCATGAGGAAGTGAGAATGGGCTTGGTCACCGACGTGAAGCAAGAATTAAGAAAATGCGGTGCTTTCCGTATTAACTACTCTGTCCGAAAAGGAGAATAACAGTTTAAAGTTTAGAGTTTAAAGTTTAAAGTAAGGGCGAATCATCATTCGCCCTTACATTTTTTATATTGGATCGACGTCAATGGAGACGTTGACCGATTTGTATTCGTTGTTACGTTTGAACGATTCCAATTCAGATTTTATGATTTCTTTGATTCTCATCGAGTTGTCGTTTCTATCGAATTTGATAAGAATTTGTTTGATGTATTGATTCTTTACCCTTGAGACGACAGGGTATTCCGGGCCGAGAAGATTATGCTTGAATATTGGGCGCAGTTGTTTGGCAAAATATTCAGCGGCGACGTTTAGCTTGTTATAATCTGTATGCCGTAACTTTATCATTATCAGACGATAATACGGCGGATAGCAAAACTGACGGCGTATTGGCATCTGCTCCTCGAAGAAGCGCACATAATCATGGTTGACGACATTCAGGATGACTGGATGCGTCGGCTGGTACGTCTGGATGATGACCTTGCCCTTCTCCCCTTTTCTTCCGGCTCTTCCGCTCACCTGTTCCATAAGCTGGAAACTGCGTTCGAACGCCCTGAAATCAGGGAATGAGAGCATGTTATCAGCATCAAGGATACCAACGGTCTTGACATGGTCAAAGTCGAGACCTTTGGTTACCATCTGGGTGCCGACAAGAACGTCGGTCTCGCGGTTTTTAAACTGGTCGAGGATAAGCTGATAGCTATTTTTCGATCGTGTGGTGTCGAGGTCGAGGCGAGCGCAGCGAGCCTCGGGGACCACGGCAGTCAGATCCTCTTCAACGCGTTCAGTACCAAAGCCATGCATCTTTAAATCAGTGCTGTGACACGACGGACATTCTGCTGGCACCGACATCGTATAGCCACAATAATGGCATTTCATGATGTTCTGCGCCTTGTGGTAGGTCATTGAGACGTCACAGTTGATGCACTGCGGCACCCAATGACAGACGCCACATTCGAGTCGAAGCGAGAAGCCTCGGCGGTTTTGGAACAAAATCACCTGATTCTTATCATTCAAAGTGTTTTTCATTGCATCGACTAGCACGCTTCCAAAGTTAGCCTGCATGAGCTTACGACGCCGTTCCACCCGCATGTCGTCGACTATGATTTCTGGCATCTCGACACCACCGAAGCGCTCGGTGAGCTCGACGAGATGATAACGGCCTTGTCGCGCGTTGAAGTAGCTCTCGAACGACGGTGTCGCAGAGCCAAGGATGACATTGGCATTATGGTAACGTGCCAATATCATGCTTAAATCACGGGCATTATAACGTGGCGCGGGGTCAATCTGCTTGAACGAGCTGTCATGCTCCTCGTCGACAATGATAAGACCAAGGTCAGAGAACGGCAACAAGATGGACGAGCGCGAGCCTATAATGACCTGATATTTGGGGCTATGCGTTCTCTCGAAACCCAAGACCTGCTCCCAAATCTCAACACGTTCCATGTCACTGTAACGCGAATGATAAACCCCGACCTTATCACCGAAATACTTCTTTAATCGATTGATAATCTGTTCGGTGAGAGCTATCTCCGGCAAGAGATACAGCACCTGTTTACCTTTGTTTAGCGCCTCCTGGATTAGCTTGATATATAATTCTGTCTTACCAGATGATGTGACACCATGCAGCAGCACTGGTTTCTGGCTTTCAAAGCCTCGATGAATCTCATCAAAGGCAAGACGCTGTTTTTCTGTCAGGTGTATCGAGTCAACATCGGTCAAGGCGTTGAAACTCTTGAGTCGGCTGACACGTTTTTGATAGACATTGAAGACACCTTTGGTGACGAGTGCCTTTAGGATTGTGCTGTTTGCGTTGGATTTAGCCAACAAATCTGAGGCAAGGACATCGGTGTCAGCATTGCCGCCAAGGACGAAGAACGACATCACCACCTCGAGCTGTTTGTAAGCTCGTTTCGTCAGTTCGTCCATCAACTTATGCATCGCCTCATCGTTATGATATTCCTCAGCAAGTGCCACAAAACGTTCGTATTTCGCCTTGAACTTCGCGTCGAGCTCTTCCTCCATCACAACGATTTTGCGCTCAATCATCGTCTTGATGAGCGGCATCACCTTTTTATATCCGATGATTTTACTCACTTCGCTTATTGTGAGCTTAGGCTGAACCTGCAACGCTTCGACAATGAGATATTCGAAGTCGTTGAGTGCCAATGTATCTAGTTCAAACTCGTCAGAAAGTTTTATCTTAGACTCGCTCGACAGCTTCATCGCTGAAGGCAGGGCAGCTTGCATCACCTCGCCCTCGTAGCAGAGGTAATAATCGCAAATCCATTGCCAAAATTTCAGTTGCATCGCATTGACGACAGGATCATCGTCGAGGATGCCAAGGATATATTTAACCTGTTCGAAATCAGGGACTTTCTCCGTCACTTCGCTTATCAGTCCGGACATAATCTTCGTGCGGCCAAACTGCACAACGGCACGCTGTCCGACCTTCACGCTGTCGTTCAGCTCCATTGGCACACGATAAGAGAACGTGCCTGGAACCGGCAGCGGCAGAATCACGCTAACGAAGAGAGTCTTCCTTTCCATAACTTGTCCTCGTCATTTCGAGCGAAACGGAGTGAAGCCGAGAAATCTACTCCTTTCAATTGCTGTAGATTTCTCCATTCCGCTCCGCTACAGTCGAAATGACGAAACAAAATTAATATTTTATTTTGGAATTTTTTATTAATTTTGACAAAATAAAATTGATTCATAACATGAAATTCAAATCATTGATAATCATATTGTTGTCTCTCACGATAAATATCTCGGCGCAGACAACAAGGTCGGCAGGCGACATAAATTATCGCGACGAGGTGCAGACTGTGATGCTGCATCCTACAGGTTTCGACCTCGACAAGCCGGTGATTTACCTCAACAACATGAAGGAGCAATTGCACCTGCAGTTCGACGTCTTTGCCGACGACGCACCTTATTTATATTATACTTTAGTGCATTGCGACAACCAATGGCAGCCAACAGATCTGCCAAAAAACGATTATCTAAATGGCTTCTTTCAGGAAGAAATAAACGACTTCACCTTCTCGCTCAACACTTTTGTGAATTATGTGCATTACGACCTCGTCTTCCCGACTGAAAACATGATGCCGAAGATTTCGGGAAACTATCTGCTCGTCGTGACGGGCGAAAAACCAGAAGATGTATATTTTACAAGGAGATTTTATGTCGTCGAAGACATGGCAAGGATTTCCGCTACAATACCACGTTATCCTTTCGACTTGAATCTCGGTCAGAATAAGCAGGAAATCGACCTCGAGATTGTATATCCCGACATGTTCAACAGTCGCGCTGACCAATATTCCAACGTCACGATACAGCAAAACGGACGCTGGGATAATGCCGTTTTCGGACTGAAACCAACTTACGTCTATCCTGAGAAACTATCATATATCAACAACGCAAAGACCGTTTTCGAGTCTGGCAATCAATATCTTAGAATAAATACAAGTAATTTTGAAAACCGGCCTGAGAAGACCAAAACCGTCTATCGTGAAGAAAATGGCTATGTTGTGACTCTTTATGCCGACACAAAGCGCAACACACACACTTACCTCGAGGACGAGGATTTGTTCGGCGAGAAATACATCTATCTCGAGCGCGAAGACTTCGACGCCACAAAGGAAGCCGACTACGCGCAGGTCGATTTCTTCCTCGATTGGCCGCAGTACATGTTCGGCAAGGACGTCTACATCATTGGAGCTATCACAGACTGGCGCTTGGATGACAATGCTAAGATGGAATACGATCCGGAGCGCCGCGGTTACAAGAAGTCATTGCTTTTAAAACAAGGCTATTACGATTATATGTACGCGGTGAAGGACAACGCCAGCGGTATTACGTCGGTGGCGCCTGTCAATGGCGATTTCTGGGAAACGAACAACAAATACTATATTTTTGTATATTTGTTTGATCCGATTGAAAATTACGATAAGCTGATTGGGTATACGACTATTAAAGCTCACTGATATAATGTCAAATTGGTAAAACGTTTGCCCTCACGGGCATTAATGTTCCTTTTCTCTTGATAGAAAAGTTTCTTGTTACTTTTTTCTTGACAAAAAAGTAACCAAAAAGTCAAGCGCCAGCCGATGCTCGGACCGCCGTCTGGCGCAGCCCCCCGCACCGCGAAGCGAGTCGGGAAGGAAGCCTGCGGCTTCCAAATGCGGTTAGAGCTTATTTTTTCGCTTGATCTTTTCGGTTCCTTTTCCATCAAGGGAAAAGGAACAAGAACAAGCCCATAATGGGCAAAAAATATTAAAAAAATGAAAAAAACACCTTTTTTACTTTTAGGAATTTTGTTGATTTCTTGCGCCAAACAACCGCAAAAAATCAAATATGAAGGGATTACGCAGGGGTCGTATTTCTCGATTTCATATTATGATGAGGAAGGCAGGACTTTTGAGAATGAAATTGATTCGATTTTCAAAGAAGTTGATAATGCGGTATCGCTTTGGAATGAAAATTCGATTATCCGTAAGGTCAACCGGAACGAAGACGTCGTTGTAAATCAGATTTTTAAGGACAATTTCGAGTGGGCACGAAAAGCTTCGGAGTTCTCCGATGGCGCATTCGACGCGACGATTGGACCGCTAGTCTCGGCATGGGGCTTCCATTATAAAAAAGAGCTCGAGATGACACCAGAGATGGTTGACTCCATCAAGCAACTTGTTGATTATCGCAAGATTGAGATCGTGGATGATAGAGTTGTAAAAGCTAATCCAAATATGACTCTCGATTTCAACGCTGTAGCGCAAGGTTACACAACAGATTTGATTGGAAGTTTCTTGGAAACCAAAGGCATTTTCAACTATTTGGTTGATGTCGGAGGCGAGATCTATGCAAAAGGCACCAAGCCTAATGGTGATCTTTGGACTATTGGCATCGAAAAGCCCGCTGAAAACTTTGACTCTGAACGCTCTGTGCAAATTAAAATCAATTTAAAAGACAAGGGCATCGTCACTTCAGGAAACTATCGCAAATATATCGAAAAGGACGGCGTCCGCTATTCTCACAGCATTGACCCCAAGACTGGATATCCTGTGGAGCAGAACCTTCTTAGCGCCACCGTTATAGCAGACAACGCCTCCTGGGCCGATTGTTTAGCGACCATCTGCATGCTCGTAGGCAAAGAAAAAGCCTCGAAACTGCTTGAAGGTCAAGGTGTCGAGGCGTATTTTATTTTTGTCGAAGACGGTGTGATAAAAACGGAATGGTTACGTTAGATTGTCGGAGATTTCTCCACTACGCTTCGCTTCGGTCGAAATGACGTTTGGGCAGTTGCCGTCATCACCGCCGCAGATGCATTTTGCATCAGGGTCTAGCGAATGAGCACATTTCCGCTCAAATTTTCCGTTTTTCTTCACAAGAGCCTTGATTCCTATCGCGGCAAACGCCAACAGGACGAGAAACAGCGTAGGAACCAAGAAAACCCAGTACATTATTCGCAAACTATCAGATAATAGTTCTTCTTGCCTTTCTGCACGAGGATGTATTTGCCGTTGAGGAGGTCATTGGTGCCAACAGTCTTCTGCTCGGTAACCTTATCTTTGTTGACCGACACGCCGTTGCCCTGAACCATCTTACGAGCCTCACCTTTCGACGGGAACACTCCTGTCTGCACGAGGAAATCGACGATGCCGACACCTGCGCCAAGAGCGTCTTTCGAGAAGTTAGCCTGCGGCACGCCGTCGAAGATGCTCAACAATGTGGCTTCGTCGAATTTATGCAATGCTTCGGCTGTGCCTTTGCCGAACAAAATCTGAGTGGCTTCTTCTGCCATCTCGAGGTCTTCTTTCGAGTGAACAACCAATGTCAGCTCGCGTGCCAATGTGCGCTGCAGCTCGCGGAGATGCGGCTCGGCATTATGACGTGCTATCAAAGCATCGATTTCGTCTTTCTTCAACAAGGTGAAGATCTTGATGTAACGTGCTGCGTCTTCGTCGGTGCAGTTCATCCAGAACTGGTAGAATGCATACGGTGAAGTCTTCTCCGGGTCGAGCCAAATGTTGCCTTTCTCGGTTTTGCCGAACTTGCCGCCGTCGGCTTTGGTGATGAGGTTGCATGTCAAAGCAAAAGCCTCTTTGTCAGCGCCGAGTTTACGACGGATGAGCTCTGTTCCGGTGGTGATGTTACCCCACTGGTCTGAGCCGCCCATCTGTAGCTTGCAGTTTTTATGCTCGAAGAGATAAAGGAAATCGTAACCCTGAACGAGCTGGTAGCTAAACTCTGTGAACGACATGCCGTCGCCTTCACCGTTGAAACGTTTCTTCACCGAGTCCTTCGCCATCATGTAGTTGACGGTGATATGCTTGCCGATGTCGCGGATGAAATGCAGGAATGTGTAGTCCTTCATCCAGTCGTAGTTGTTGACAAGTTCTGCGCGGTTCGGAGCGTCGCTTTCGAAGTCGAGGAACTTGGCGAGCTGTTTCTTGATGCAAGCCTGGTTGTGCTGCAGTGTCTCGTCGTTCAATAAGTTACGCTCAGCTGATTTGCCTGACGGGTCGCCAATCATACCTGTAGCGCCACCGAGCAATGCCAATGGTTTATGTCCGGCAGCCTGGAAATGGCGCAGCATCATGATGCCGCAAAGGTGTCCGATATGCAGTGAGTCGGCGGTTGGGTCGATGCCGAGGTACGCCGTGGTCATCTCTTTCTTCAACTGTTCTTCTGTGCCTGGTGTCATGTTGTTCAACATCCCGCGCCAGCGCAATTCTTCTACGAAATCTTCCTTCATCGAATGATAATTGTTAAAATTTAGATTGCAAAGATACGAATTTTTAAGGTATAAGTTATATTTTTTGATATTTTTGCAGAAATAAACTACATTGATTCTTATGACGAAGCATCACTTTATAAATATCGTTTGTTTACTTTCTGTCATATTGCTGTTATTGGGATTGTTTTCGTGCCAAGGCGATGGGTTTAAGTATTCAAAATCAAAGATTTGGAAGCATGGTGTTTATTCGAAATACGACGCTGAAAAATATGAAAAAGTGTTCGATGGACTTGAGGTTGATTTGATCTATTCTACCAAGAAAAACGACATCTATATCGGACGTGTCGATGGCGATGAAGAAAAAAACTGTTCTTTCGATGAATGGCTCGCGATGCTTAAAAAACCTTCGAAGCTGAGATATTGGATTGATTTCAAGAACCTTTCGGCGGACAACTGCGAGAAGGCCATCCCAATTCTCGACGACCTTACTCAGAAATATAATATCAAGAAAAAGGTGATGGTTGAAAGCGAGTTGTTGGAGCCTCTGCAATATGCACGCGACAATGGTTTTTTCATCATCCTCTGGGTCGACGATCTCTACTGGCGCAGGCATGAGAGAGAGGACAGCATAGAGGTATGTCGCACTATCCGCAACAAAATCAACAGCTTAAAACCTGATGCGATAAGCGGCTCCTACCATATGTATCCGATTTTGTGCGACACCTTCCCCGAGCAGAACATTCATTATTGGGATACGCCAAAAGACTATTCCGAAGAGAACGCGAATTTCACGAGGCATCTTTGCAAAAACAAAAGCATTAAGGTTGTTCTTGTAGATTACGACGAACCAATTGATTACTAATATGATGAAACGCAAAATAGAATTATTAAAAAACTTTGCAGCGACGGCACTGTGTTTTCTGTGCGCGATGGTCGTAATCAAGATTTTCGACTACCAGAATTATGTGTCTTTTCTCAGAGCAACAGCGCACTGCCTCATCACATCGAGTTTTATTGTTGTAATAGTCTTCGTGATTCATTTATTAGTAAGTCTTATTTCAAGAAAAGTCGCCGACTGGACATCATCCATCATATTTGGAATAGTCGTCTTTGGCGAGATAGGGCTCACCATCTACACTCGTGAAAGCGGTCAGCTGATGGGCAAAGAGCTGTTCATCAGACCTATATCCGAGCTGATGCAGACGATCCTCGCCATGATGAGTATCTACACAATAATCTTGATAATACTGGGTGTGATTGGCGGATTCGCGCAGCTAGCTAATCGCGCAAGAAAAAGATGGCACGGCAGATGGATTATGATATTTGTGTCAGTATTGGCAGTCATCTCGATCCCTTACATCTTTTTCATCGACAATGTGATTTCCGACCAGCTTGAGGCGAGGAACAACGAGACAAGCAAGATGTGGTATATGGCGATATCGAGCATGAGCGCCAATGAAGAAACTGACAACATCGACATCACTTATAACGAACAACTCATCGACGAGTTCTTGTCTGACAATCCTGATTTCATTGTCCCTGACAAGCATTATCCCCTTGAGAGAACAGATAACATTCCGGATGTTTTGGGACCATATTTCCGTGACACCGAAAAGCAGCCCGACATTGTTTTGATTGTCGTCGAGTCACTTGGAGCCGAGATGATGGGCAATGGACTCGCTCCGTTTGTCGACTCGCTTGCGAGCCATAGCCTGTATTGGAAAAACTGCCTATCTACTACCACCAGAAGCTACGGCGCCGTGCCTGCTATCACAGCCTCGGTGATAGGGCCAAAAGGCTTTCAGTTTGGCGTCATGCCAGAGCACAACTCTCTGTTCAAGATCCTGAAGTCGAACGGCTACCAAACCAATGCTTTCTATGGCGGCGACTTCAGTTTCGACGGCATCTCGGAATACCTCATCGCACAAGACATCGACTATATGTGCGATTTCTATAATGAGTATAAAGCTGGCGACAAAAACCTCGGCACATGGTGGGGCTACTTCGACCATGTCATGTTTAACAGAAGCATCGAAGAAATCGGGAAGATGAAATCTCCGATGTTTAACACATTGATAACCATCACCAACCATGAGGCGCTCAACATCAAAGATGATAAAAAACAACAATATTATGCCTATAAGACAGACAAGGCTATCAATAAGATGGAGCCGCAACAAGCAGCGATATACGGCAAAAACAAAGCCCGTTTCTACTCGATGCTGTACACCGACGACTGTCTCCGCGACTTCATCAAAGAATACCAACGTTTGCCTAACTATAGAAACACTATTTTTATCATCACCGGCGACCATTCTTCTGGATTGATAGTCAACAACAAACTGTCGTATCATAGAGTGCCGCTACTGATATGGTCGCCGATGCTTGAGAAGACTGGCATCTTCAATTCGCTGGTGACACACAACGACATAGCACCTTCAATCAACGCACTGCTGCGCGATAAATACCATCTCGGCACTCCCAAATATGTGCACTGGATAAGCGACGGGCTCGACACCTCCGATGAGACGCATTTCAGCAAAAAGATGCTGCATGTCAACTACAACAGGGAGATGCGCGAGATTGTGTACGACAACTATCTTTATTGGACGAAAAACAAATGGGAGAGCGAAGAAGTCGCCAACATCGATGACGATTTCAATCTTGAGATCGTCTATAACGACTCGCTGAGGTCGAGTATGAGCAAGAAACTTGAGCTCTATAAATATATCTGCCGCTATACTTATTACGACAACAAACTGACTAACCACCCGATTTCCGGCAAGTCGAATTATCAAATCTTCAAAGATTTGCACAAAAAGAACAAGGTGGTTTGCAAGACTCCCGACCAGATGCCGAGCGAGGTCGGAACAAAGACCTACAGTCTCTTCGACGACATCACCATCGACGAAGGCGCTCAGAAAATCAAGTTGACACTCGATGCCAGCGTGTTTATCAACGACTCGCTGTGGCAAGATGAATATATGGACCTGGTGTTCGAATGCAAGACCACCGACGCCAAGACAGAATATGTCGACAAGGTCTCAAAATTCATAAAGTCGGATATCATCAGGAAAGACAAGTGGTACGACTTGTCGGTGTCGAAAGAGTTTATGGTCAAAAACAGCGGCGACGTGACCTTATCGGTTTATGTCTCGTCGGTGAGATACGACGATCAGTGGGTTGGCGGCACCACCTTGACGATAGGCGAGCGCAACCTCAAGATAGAGACAGACTAATAATTGACAGGCTTGTCGTAATCCACCAGAAGCACCTTCACGTGAGGGTCGCGACAAATCTTCTTGGTGATTCTCACATTCTCTTTAGTGAACTCTACCGGCGTCTGCCAAAGGTGTAACTTCATTTCAGGGAAATACTCCACGAGGAGCTGCCACATTCTGTAATCAGCGCTAAGCGCATCTGGCTTACCTACATCAATACGTTTGGAATATTTGTCAAACCATGCCGTCGTATCCGGATTATCTTGAGCAGCGATGTTATCAACCCAAAGAGAGGTATAAACACCTTTTTTATTTGCCTGTTTCACAGCCGAAGCATACCAGCTCTCGACTACAAACTTGCCATCAAAGCCATAATCGTAGGCAATAGCGATGATGGTGTCGCATATCGTCTCGGTATCCTCGTTGAGATTCTTGACATCGAGCCAATAATGAACCTCATCGGGATGATTCAACTTGCTGATATATTCCCTGAACGTCATCGCATCGCCATACTCTTTTTCATGGCTCACATATATGTTATTATTCTGCTTGTCATAAACCAGATCAACC
The DNA here is from genome assembly GCA_017549705.1 of Bacteroidales bacterium. GTDB lineage: Bacteria > Bacteroidota > Bacteroidia > Bacteroidales > F082 > Limimorpha. Next base: position 11,518 of record JAFYNO010000038.1, read on the forward strand.
TCAATGCCATCAAATGCCTCTGTCTTTGCATTGGCTTCTTCAGGATCATTAACCCTATGCGCCCAAATCTTTGAGCTAGGATATTCAAATCTGGTTGACATATTACTACCCGACACTTTCACATCGACGTTCCTAAACATTGCCCTGTTACTCTCCATCCATTTCGAATAGAAAGTATTGATATTGCATTTCAGGTCGGTTGCTCCTTTTACAACAAACTCCTTCTCCACATTCAAATCATACCATTTGCCCACCTCTATTGTGTCTTCAGGCAAAAACTTCACTATCTTATCGGTATAATAATCAGGATATTTATGATTTTTGCCTGAGCAATAGAATTTCAGATCCATATACTGATCTGCGTCCAATGTATCAATGAACAAAACTTCGGCCTTGAGGCTGATTTTTATCTTCTCCCATTCTCCGTCAATCTTTTTCTTCGGATATAGATAGAAACTAACCCAATGTCCGTCTTCTGCAGTACTGCATTCTATCGTATCTGATTGATGGTAATTATAGATTTCCTCGTACTTCTCATTCGTTAAAATTTCATCCGACACGAGCATATCGTTGAGATAGACATAATCGTTCACATATTTATATATCTCGAGCTTCCTCTTCAATGCTTCATGATGCGGGTCGTCAGAAGCCTCTTCAAGCATCATGTCGTCGGTGATTTTATAAGTCTTATCGTCGTCTTTATCATAGAAAAAACCATCTGAAAGTATCTTCGTGACACCGTCAGCGTATTCAACGAACAGCATCTCTGACGGGGAATCGTCTTTATTGATACCGAGATAATTACCTGCCCAGCTAACTTTTTTAGGAGTATTGAAGTGATACTTGTTTCTCATCAAGGCGACGAGCGATGGCACCACGTCGTTATGAGTCACTATGTTTTTAAACGTCCTCGATTCCTTTAGCAATGGCGAATAGATTATCAAAGGCACGTGATATCTTGAGAGATCGGATGTCATCAGGAAGCCGCTGCCATGGTCACCGGTGACGACAAAGATGGTGTTATCATAGTCATCACGTTTCGAGTAGTCATTGAAAAATTTCTTCAGGCAATCGTCGGCATAGGCAAATGTCACGGCCTTATCAAACACGTCGTCTGACAGCTCATGTACGTCCTGCGACTCGACTATACTCTTGGCTTTTTCGGTCGCCTTTGCGAAAACAGGGTTGCCTTCTTTAGCCATGTCATGAGACGAGATGGTGACAAACAGATTAAGCATCGGCGATTGTTTTTTCTCCAACACTTTCATCGATTTTTCAAACAGAAACTCATCGTGATATCCCCAGTAACTGCCTTTGTTTTTATCTTCATCAGCCTTATAATCCTTATAGAAATCCGACATATAATCTATCTTCTGCGAGAAGAGATATTCTGCGACGCAGTCGAAGTAAAACTGTCCTGCATAGAAGGCGTTGGCCTGATAGCCATTTGATTTCAAGATGCCTATCAAGGTGTTTGTCTTAGGCATATTGCCAAACTGATATCCTCTTATTCCGCACGGCACTGAGCCCGTCATGGCAGGCACCACGCCGAAGCTTCGCTTCGTCGTGGTGAGACAATTTGGCCAATAAAGCGACTCCTTCGCCAACGAATCAACAAAAGGCGACATCCACATCCATTCGTTGCCCAGCGACTCAACAATCACTATCACAATATTAGGCTTCGTTTCAGCATCGTTGAAAAACTGCGACAGATTGTCCTTAGTGTTGTCCAAAAACTCCATCGGATATCGATGATTCAGATAATAACGATCAGGATGCATGCGCATATATTCTATGATCATCGCCTTATCATAATTGACATCATCTTGTGCCAATGCCTCTGACGAAACCGTCGACCTGATGAGATACCAGGTCTTATCAGTAACAAAATTCCTGACATTAGGATCCGGCGACGCCTCAAGATTTGGTATCATCCAAACAAAAACCGACGGCAGCACAACAATTAAAGTCGCAATTATCGAGATGATATTATTAAACCTCAATCGCTTAACCAATACGCTCATCTGATAACAATACAGCACGATGAAACCAACAAATCCCGCAAGTATCAGCCAGAGGTTGTCGACTCCGCTCTGCATCGTCTCTATCATCTCGTTTATAGGTCTGAGGAAAATCTCGTTATCCATCAAGGCACCGCTTTTCAAGGTGAAGATGGTGAGCGATATCTCAAGCAAAAACA
>JAFYNO010000039.1 GCA_017549705.1 Bacteroidales bacterium
CCTTGTTTTTTGTAGTAGTCAAGAACTGGTGCGGTTTTCTCCTTGTACTCCACAAAACGGTGTTTGATTGAGTCGATGTTGTCGTCGGCTCTGCCGCTGGTTTTGCCGCGTTCGAGCATACGGTTGATAAGGATTTCTTCCGGCACTTCGAGGCTGTAAACGGCGTTGATTTTCAATGAGAAACCTTTCATGATCTCGTCGAGCATCTCGGCTTGTTTCACTGTGCGCGGGAAGCCGTCGAACAAAAATCCTGCTGACTTCAGGTTCGCACCTACTCTGCATTTGATGATAGAAACCACGATTTCGTCCGACACCAAGCCGCCTTTGCTGATGATGTCTTTTACTTTCTTACCAATCTCGGTCTCGGCTGCCATTTCCTCGCGGAGGATGTCGCCAGTTGAGAGGTAAGTGAGACCGTATTTTTCTTTAAGTTGTTGTGACTGAGTGCCTTTACCAGCACCTGGAGGTCCAAAAAGTATGATATTCATTATTCAACAATTTTATAAATTTCCTTTAAATTACGTCCATATTCATTATAATCAAGGCCATAGCCGACGATGAAGTCGTTGCCGATTTCCATTCCTACATAGTCCATCTTGAGGTCATATTTCAAAGCTTTCGGCTTGAACATCATAGTGGCGATTTTAATGCTCTTCGCGCCTTTTTTGTTAAGATCCTTGAGCAATTCTGTCATTGTAAAACCAGAGTCGACGATATCTTCCACTATAACGATGTTACGGCCATTAACCTTCTCAGGTTCAATGCCTAACATCTCGTTTGGCTTGCCAGTGCTGTGTGTCCCAACGTATGTTTTGTATTTCACAAACGCCATCTCGCAAGGCATGTCGAGGCTCTTAAACAGCTCGGCGGCGAACATGAACGCACCGTTGAGCATTACTAGGAACAGAGGCTGCTTGTCTTGCATGTCTTGCTTGATTTCGCTAGCGATGCGGTGAATTTCATTTTCAATTTTCTCTTGTGGAATAAAAGGAGCAAAATCCTTGTCGGAAACTCTTATAATGCTCATAATCAAAGTGTTATAGATTTATGCTAATAAATTATTAACTTTTGCAAATATAAAAATTAATTTAGTAACTTTGCAAAAAATTATTCTAAATATGAATCCATTAGTAAGTGTTATAATGGGAAGCACCTCGGATCTCCCTGTTTTGGAGAAGGCGCTTACGTTTTTTGATGAGATGGAGATTCCGTTTGAGATGAATGCCTTGAGCGCTCATCGTACACCGGAGCTTGTCGAAGATTTTGCCAAAAATGCTCAGAAACGTGGCATAAAAGTGATCATTGCTGCAGCAGGAATGGCGGCTCATTTGCCGGGTGTTATTGCTGCGATGACTCCGATACCAGTTATTGGAATACCAGTAAAATCAGGCAATGACGGCATGGACGCACTCTTCTCAATAGTGCAGATGCCTCCAGGAATCCCGGTGGCGACGGTGGGAATGAACAACTCACTCAACGCAGCTATCCTCGCGGCTCAGATTCTTGCTGTCGGCGACGCTTCAATAGCGAAAAAAGTCGTCAACTACAAGGAAAACCTGAAGAAAAAGATCGCGAAGGCGAATGAAGAGCTGAAGGAGATTCATTACAAATTCAAGACCAATTGATGGATAACGGCGAAATCAAGGAGGAGAGGCGGCGGCTTCTGCGCAGTTTCATCGTCCCGATAGGCTTTGTCGCAATCATCTGGCTGGTGAAATGTGTCGAGGGGCTTTTCCATCTTGATTTTTCGTTTCTTGGTATCAAGCCGTTGCAGACCGACGGCATCCCTGGAATTTTTCTTTTCCATTTCCTTCACGGAAGTTGGAGTCATCTTTATGCTAACACCTTGCCAATCATTGTGTTAGGAGCTTGTCTTTACTATTTCTACAAGCCGATAGCCACAAAGATTTGGCTGTTGATAATGTTTTCAACCGGTTTGCTGACTTGGTGTGGTGCTCGCGGTGGTGTCCACATCGGAGCAAGCGCACTCATCTACGGCTTGGCGTTTTTTCTTATGTTGAGCGGCTTCATCCGTCGCAACAAAAACCTCGTAATTGTCTCGTTTTTAGTAATTTTCCTTTACGGCAGTTTGATTTGGGGCATTTATCCGAAATATGCCATCGAGAACCACATCTCTTGGGAAGGCCACCTTGCCGGACTTATCATGGGAATTGCCCTCGCCATCGTCTATCGCCACGAAGGTCCTCAGCGAGAAAAAGAACCTGAAGATGAAGATGATTCTGACGATTCCGACGACGAGAATCCTTACTGGGATATCCCTGAACCGCCTCAAGAGGATTTGACACAGCCGAGATATTTCAGGCATTAATTAACTGGTGACATTTTTTTGTTATTTTTGCATCGAAAAATAATTGCCATGAAAATCTTAAAACTGACTCTTGCACTTTGTTGTGCAGCAATATTTCTCGCATCATGCTCAACTTTGAAGAAGATGCCTTCGTCTGCCGAAATGCAGGCAATTAACGACAGCATAGTCGCTGAAGGTTTCCAGCTTTATTACTCTGAACGAGCCCATTGGATTGCCACCGACATCATGCTTGAAAAATGTAATATGGCGAATGTGGGAGGCGGTGTCACATATAAGCCTGATGCCAATACCTTGGCGGTTGTATTCTTTGATAGAAACAACAAAAACTGTGTGCTTGAATACCGAGCCAGCACTCTTAACAGCGAAGCGAGTGTGATCGATTCTATCCGTCCAATTTCAGAGGAGGAAATGGCTTTGTGGCATAGAAATAGTAGTCTGATTGAGAAAGCCATCAGTAAATATGGTGATAAAATGTTGTTTGCATCCAAATCATTTGGCTCTCCAAATCTTGATATTATTGAAATTAATGACCACCTCATCAGGATATATTTCCTTCAAGGTACTGTTAAGCCTGATTTGATACCTTTCGGAAATGATTATTCTATTGATTTTGACGAGAATCTGGAACCTGTTGCTTTCCGCAAATATCATAATTCATTGATTGCCATTCCGACAAAAGATAGTGGCGAAGAAGTGAGAATGACAGTGCATTCACATCTGCCAGACAATCCGTTTATCACACCAACCGACATCTGCAATTTCCTTCTTTATCGTCCTGCAGACATGGATAGTTTCAGCGTGCTCAGCACATCTTATAATTGCATGTTCACATTTAGTCTTGACCAACAACTGATTTTAATTGAGAAGCGGAAATGAGATTAGAAATTCATGAGTTCTACATCAGTGGTTAAATTGCGTGTTCCGCCGCATTTCAACTCTGGCGTATTTATCCTGATATCGCAATCAACAACGAAAATATTTCCTTCTTTTGAGTGTATTACATTTTCATCATGAAGGTCGCTCAAATAGATTTCTGGTGTAGCATAAGTCCAGTTTTTAGGATTAATCAGACCAAAACCAAGTTTTTGAGCGAATGTGGCTATTTTTCCGTCTGATACATGTGAACCTTCTATAAAAGGTTGCTCAACAATTACTTTAAAATCACCCTCTGCAGTTCTGCCAAATCCAAGCACTTTCATTGCCGTTTCAGGAAAATAGGCGTTGTGTAAAGAAACTCGGTCAAGTGCAAAAATTGGTTGTATGAAATAATCCAATCCAATGGATTTGATAAGGGTTGAACCATGGTCATAAACAATGGCTTCGCCTCCTTCGGCTAATTGATATCCAAATGAAATCTCAAGGAATTGATCAACATTGTCATACCAGCTATAGACACGTTTAGCCCATTGCTCAATTACTGCTTCCTGCTGCGCTCCCAATTGGCACTCTCTTTTGAAATCGCCGAGTGTTGTCTGATGCTCGCTATCTGTTCCAGTTTTTGCTCCCGCGAGTATGGATGCAATGACATGCGTTGCACCTCCCTCTGCGCAGCCATGCTGTTCGCGCGGTGAAAATCGTTGATATACCAACCGCCCACTGATGAATTGTTCTGCATAACTATCCAATTTTTGCAGACCTTCAGGCGTGAAGCCATCCGCAATGATGCCATTAATCGATGCCCAAAACTCTGCGTTGTTCATAATTCTTTTTATTATTTTTCTCGATGCAAATATACAAATTATTTTTTATATTTTATCATCATGGTAATTATCTAATGTAAATTATTTATAATCAATATAATACCTTAATTTTGGATTCACGCTATCCCCAACAATTTTCACTAATTGCTCCCACGATGTTATCATTCCTTTTTGTTCGCGATAGTTCACGATTTTCTTCACATCATCGTATTCCAAATAAGGATGTTTTAACAAAATTTTGAAAGCGTCGGTATTGATTTTCAACTTGTTAGGAGTGAACGAAGAGTCAATTTTCACAAAATCTTTAATTGCATCATAACGAGCCGTATCCATGCGGTAAACCTCCAGCAACTGCTCGGTTTCACAGTAACCGCCGAGTTTTTCACGGTAGTTCACAATCCATTTTGCAAAAGCGCCACCAATTCCAGGTAATTGTTTTAATAATGTGGTGTCGGCGGTGTTGATGTCAATTATCGTCATTTCGACCGAAGCGTAATGTAATGGAGCGGAGTGGAGAAATCCTTTATTTATGGTATCTTTTTGTTGTTTAGTTGTTTTGTTTGAGGTTTTGCTAGAAACTCTCGAGTTTTTAGTAATTCTAGATATTCTAGATAAAGAATCCGCTATCCTAATCGAATCGAGCATCTTTTCCCGCCTCGCAATTATCGAATCCAAATCATGTTTGTAATAATCTCTTTTCGGAGGATTGTTGATGATTATGTATTTGGCAATCAACATGATGACAATCATCGATACAATGGTGATGATTGCAATGCGCTCGCCACGCGAATATGTCATAAAACGTTTGAAATTGTCGGTTTTCATAAAATTGGGTTTTTGACCTGTGGGGGCAAGGCATGCCTTGCCCCCTACGGGTTTATTTAATGAATTGTGTAATCAAAATAACTGTAATTGCTACTGGTGCCAAGAATTTAATAATAAAATACATGATTCTTCTCAATCCCATGCTGACGGTACCGCCGTTGGTATATTCGTCCATGAAATCGGATTTTTTCATCTTCCAGCCGAGGAAAATGACGGTTAACAAGCCTCCGATGGTCATCAGGAATGTCGAGGTGAACGCGTCGAGGGCGTCGAAGACACTTAATCCAAATAATTTCAGAATCGAGCCACTATGCAGACTTTCACTTGAAATAACACATAGAATGAAAGCTCCGATTGCCGAGTAAATAGTGGCTTTTTTACGGCTGATATGCAGTTGCTCTGTGAGATACAAAACCGGCACTTCCAGCAATGAGATCGAGGAGGTGAGGGCCGCGATTGTCAATAGCAGGAAGAAAATCAGGCAGAAGAAATAGCCTCCTGTCATTTGGTCGAAAAGCATCGGCAGGGTGACAAACGCCAATTCGTTGCCTGCTTCAGGTCTGATACCGAACGAGAAGGCCGCCGGGAAGATGACGATTCCAGCCAGAATAGCGATGAGAGTGTCGCTGATACACACGGCAAAAGCAGTGGAGGTGAGGTTGTCATTCTTCGCGATGTATGAGCCGTAGGTTATCAAGCAGCCCATTCCCAGACTCAATGAGAAGAATGCCTGACCGAGTGCGTTGATGAGCACCTTGCCGGTAATCTTTGAGAAATCTGGCTTCAGGAAAAACTCTATACCATCAGCCGCAGCTGGCAAAGTCAGCGATTTGACGCCGAGGATAATCAGGATGCCCAGCAGGACAGGCATGAGGATTTTTGAGTATTTCTCGATGCCTTTTGTTACACCTTTTACAATAATAAAAGCGGTGAGGAAGATGAAAATTCCTTCGCTTAGGATAGGCTGCCATGTCTCATTCATCAAGTTGTTGAAATCAGTTTGGATGGTGTTCTTATCCAAGCCGTGATAATAGTTGATGATTGATTTGCCCACCGCGTCGATGGTCCAGCCGGCCACAGTGCAATAGAATGCGAGGATGAGGAATGCGCAAATCACGCCCATGTAGCCGATTGTACTCCAGCCTTTTGTTTCAGGAGCCAGTGCTTTGAATGCTCCTACCGGGTTTTTGCCTGAACGTCGTCCAATTGCAAACTCGGTAACCATCAAAGGTAATCCCAATAGGAGTACAATGCATAAATAGACAAGGAAGAATGCACCGCCGCCGTTAGCGCCAGCCTCGCACGGGAAACGATAGATATTACCTAATCCGATGGCGGAACCTGCCGCCGCTGCTATGATTCCAAATTTAGAACCGAAACTTTCTTTATTACTCATACTTATCCTTTCTTATCCTGTTTATCCTTCTTATCCATAAATATCCTATTCCTTCTCTCCGTAAGCTAAATCTCCCGCATCACCTAATCCTGGCACGATATAAGCCTTTGCTGTAAGCTCATCGTCAATGCTGCCGACCCACAAGGTGGCATCATATTTTCTGAGTTTTTTCTTCACATAATCAACACCTTCGGCGCTTGCGATGACAGCCACAAGATGCAGTTTTTTCGGTTTCATTTCGTCGTGGAGCAGACCGTCGAGGCACTGTACCAATGACGAGCCGGTGGCAAGCATCGGGTCAACGAGCATCAAAACGCGACCGTCGATGTTGGCGGCTGAATAATACTCGATGCGAATCTCAAAATCCTCGTTTTTGTCATATTTTCTGTACGCAGCGATGAAAGCGTTGTCAGCTTTGTCGAAAACGTTCAAAAAGCCTTGATGCAAAGGCAGTCCGGCACGCATGATGGTTGCCAGTACAGGCTGCTCAACCAGGATGTTTGTCTCTTTCTCGCCAAGTGGTGTTGTAACGACAACCTTCTCATAATCAAGAGTTTTGCTTATTTCGTAAGCCATAAGCTCGCCAATACGCTCGAGGTTTCTGCGAAAGCGCATGCGGTCGCCTTGGACTTCCACATTTCTCAATTCTGCGATGTAATTATTGATGATGCTGTTGTAAGCATCGATTTCTATGACTTTTACCATGGTTTGTTAAATTTTATTTCGTTTGAAAATATTCAATGCAAAGTTAGAAATTTTATTGAGTCTGTTGAATTTAATTTCATGATAATATTTTTCTTCTCCGCCAAAACCCTTGTAAAATCTAGCTAATCCGTCGTTGTCTGAGCCTTCGAAATCTAAAATGGTATCGCTGCCACAGAACCTTTTAATGACGTCATCGAGCAATAAAGTCAGTCCATGATTCTCTTTGTTCGACTCGTCGGAACCAGAGAACAAAAATACAATTTTGTTATGGCTTATCATGAAAATTGCTCCTGCAACAATTTGATTATCAGTATTTTGAGCTGCTAGCACCTGACAAGCATCATGTTTTTTTGCCATGTCAATAAGGTTCAGCAATCTTGCATATTCTTTATCGCCCCAATGTTTGATTTCTTTGCCGCGATTCTTTCTGAAAAGGTCAATAATTATTGATGGATCGACATTTTCAATAGTTTGTAAACCTTGCTTTTGCGCTTTGGCAAGATTGCGCTTGGTGTTGGAGTTGTAGTTGGCGAATAAAACAGAATAATCTTGATTAAGCTCCAACTCAATGTTTCTGTGAGCGGCGGCTGCCTTAAAGCCCTTAAGGCCATTAATGGCATTAAAGCCCTTAAGGGTGCCGCCATTAACGCCATTAAGGCAGGTGCCGCCAATCTTAATCTCCGCAAACTTAAATTTCTCAGGAATTGCTTCTAAAAACTGTTCAATCTTCTCTTTTGAAACACCTTTTTTTCCAAAAACTCCGAATTTCTGAGTAAAAAACGGCTGAAAAAGATAGTTAATGCCAAATTTCTTATTACCAGTCAATGGCATGACAGCCTCATAATCATCTTCGGCCAAAGCTTCCCAGCCAGGATGCACCACATCTAAATACCATGACCAGGAATAGATGTTTCCGTCGGGACTTTGCGCGATGCATTCGTCCCAGCGTTGCTTATCTATCTGGTTATGAGTTAAATAGTGTATCATTGTTTGTTTAATGCGTAGTCAAGGATTTTGTGGTAGAGTGGCAGCCAGCCGGTCCAGCGTTTTTGGTCGCTCAGCGTTTCATTGTGCCAAAGCAAAATAAATGTGCCGTTTACGTCTTTCACCTCTTGGATGAGTCTGATGGCTTTTTCGTACGACTCATCGACGTTGAGGTCCAGATAATCGCGTAAAGTACCGTCCATCAACGCAAAAGGATGAATGTTGAGTTTAGTGACATTGTCGTGTTCGAGATCGTAAAACTTGTAAGTGCTGGCGATACCTGCGCGGAAGCCTGCTTGTGTGGCGTAGCCCATTGTGTAGTCGTCGGTAATATCGAGGTCGATGAGAATCTGATAGCTCAACGGCATCTGAAGTCGCAGGAAATGCTGGCGGCTCATGGTGATCTCGCGATTAAGCACCTTTGAGAGGTTTCTAATCTCCATCCCGACTTTCTCTTTGTTGAGATATGATGAGAACGATGGGTGGATGCCGACCTCCGCATAGTCGCCGAGGCGCTTGATGAGATTTTGAAACTCAGTGTTTCTCAATGAGATATTCTTATCGTTAAGATCATATTCTCCGCAGAGGATGAAATATTTTGGATGCAGGTTGAGCTCTTTTTGTAGCTGGAGCTGGTAGTCGAAAGTGTCGAAGGGGTCTTTCTCGCGCTCAATGAGGACGTCCCAACGTTTCCGACATTCGGCGAAATCCATGCGGATAGCGTCTCTAGCCATCGATGCGACTGTCCTGAATATACCTTTATGTCTATATGCCCAAGCTGCATCAACGTCGTAAGTAGGAGTGAAGGTGAACGATTTCTTTTTGAGCTGTAAATCGGGGTAGATGGCGGTCAGGATGTTGCCGAGTTCCATAGCCCATATATTAACAAGCGGCTTCTCTAACATATTCATTTTGAATAATATAGAGTCCTTGGCTTGAAAACGATTGTACTTGTCGTTGATATGCGGCAGGTACTCCTCATAGCGTGTTACGAGATAAAACGATGCTGCGAAGATATCGAAAGGAAACACCGACTTCTCGTTGTAAACAGGGAAGAATGCTTTAACATCCTTATAATCAACAATTTTTAACTCCTTCTCAGTGATGTCATGCTCGAAAAGAATACTTGTCGCTTTCTGGAATGGCTCGTTCCAAAACTGGTTGTTGCCGTAGTGGAACTTAGGTCCGTTAAACGATGTAAACGTCTCGTTGTCGGTTGTAAATTTAAACGAAATACCAAGTAAGTCTTTGAGAATCAAGTCAAAGATATAATGCAGACGGTTGGTCGTTTTCGGTACTAAAATGAGCATATCCATATTGCAAATATACAATTTTTCTAAAAAACAAGCTAAATTACAATTTTTTCTTTCAAACGGATGTCGTCAGATGAGGCGCCCACCATGATTGTGAACTCGCCCGGCTCGAGATTTTCCGTTGGGATTGTGAATGTAATATGTTTAGTCTCATCCTTTCGGATGAAGATACGTTTAAATCCTTTGAGCAGTTTTTCGGCTGGGGTGATGGTGGCGTATTCGTCGCGTAGATATAGTTGAACGACCTCATCGCCGTGATAATCGCCAATGTTTTTGACATCGACGGAGACTTCGATTGTGTCATTTAATTTATTGACAATCAGATTACTATATTCAAATTTTGTGTAACTCAAACCGTGACCGAAGCAGAACAGAGGTGTGCTCTCGCATTCGACGTAGTCGTGAGGTTTCGGCTGTGAATAATATATCGGAATCTGGCCTGTGTTGCGAGGCTGCGATATCGGCAAACGTCCGGCAGGGTTTTGGTTTCCGAAGATTATGTCAGCGATGGCGCCGCCACCTCGTGCGCCAGGATAGAATGCTGTTAAAAGTGCGTTGGCGACCTCATTGGCGGTGTTTTTAAGCAGCGGGCGACCTTCGATGTAAATAATAATCAACGGTTTATGCAGCTTTGCGATTTCTTTTATCAAATCCTCTTGTAATCCCGATAATTCCAGAGAAACCCGGTCATAGCCTTCGCCGCAGTCCATGTCGGAGATGTGGTCGTTGACGACAGCGGCACCGGTTGATTCGTATGATGTCTTGAAGTCGCGTGCGCTGGAGCCGCCGACCACCAAAATGGTGACATCCGCTGATTTTGCTGCCTTTATCGCTGATTCAAAGTCGGCATCATTGGTGTCACGGATGGAGCAGCCTTTTGCGTAAAAGATGTTTGTTCCGTCTTTGGCACGGTTTATGATGCCATCAAAAACGGTAACGATGTCGTTGGGATTCTGCGGTGCTGTGTAATCACCAAGTTGGTTATACATATTATTTGCATTCGGTCCGATGACGGCAATGGATACGATGTCGTTCGACAATGGCAATATGCCGTCGTTTTTTAACAAAACCACGGATTCACGAGCTGTTTGCAACGCTAATTCATTGTTGTTTTCGGGAATTGGGATTTCAATATAAGGATTGTCAAACAATCCGATTTCATATTTGAACCGTAAAACCCTGCGCACGGCGTCATCGACGTTTTCGATTGGCACTAAACCTTGTTCGACTGCGGTTTTCAGATATTTTCCATAATTTGAACCACCTAAATCTATGTCGACACCTGCATTTATTGCCTGTGCCGTCGCCTCCAGCTGGTTCGCTGCCGTTCTGTGGGTGCTGTGGAGCGCCCAGATGCTTCCAAGGTCGGAGAACACCACGCCTTTGAAACCCCATTGTTCGCGTAAAACATCTTTCAAGAGCCAACTGTTTGACGTACAAGGCACTCCGTCGATGGCATTGTATGATGTCATGATGCTTTTTGCACCGTTTTTTACAGCGATTTCAAAGTTGGAAAGGTAATCCGACATCAGATAATTTGGTCCGGTCTGTGCGGCGGCGCCGTTATGTCCGCCTTCAGGGATGCCGTACGCCGCGAAGTGTTTCACGGTAGCCGCCAAATGTTGCTGTATGCCTCGGATGACGGCGCCGCCTAAAGCGCCCGAAAGATACGGGTCTTCACCGAATGTCTCTTCCACTCTCGACCAGCGCGGATCTCTTGCGATGTCTAAAACAGGACCATATCCAAACTGAGCGCCTCGGCCTGCGGCCTCGGCGCCTATCGCGTCACCAACATTATAAAGCAACTCCTCGTCCCAAGTCGCAGCCATTCCAAGTCCCGTTGGATACACTGAGGCACCAACAGCCATCAAGCCATGCGGACACTCTTCGGCAAAATAAATCGGAATGCCCAAACGAGTGTTTTCAACCGCATAACGCTGCATCTTGTTGAATATCAAAGCCGACTCGCGTGCATCAGGACCAGTCTCGAGGGTCTTCTGCGACCATGGATCGGCACGCAAAACAGCCCAAAATCCTCCGACAGGCAAGGTGTCGATGAGTGTTTTGTACAATTCATCGTCGTAAAGGTTGAATCCTATCGGACAACATAACTGACCAATCTTCTCGGTTAAAGTCATCTGACTCAATAAGTCGTCGACCTTTTTATCAATGTCGTCTTTCTCCGGCGCCGAGCACGACACCAAGCATATCAGAAATAATATGGATAGTATTTTCGTTTTCATTCTACAAAATTACAAAGAAATCGATTTGGAATGTTATTTTTGTGAAAATTTTGCACCCAATTTGGAAAAAACTTGTACCTTTGCAAGCCTTTAAGATTAATCATTAATAATTTTGAATATGAAGAAATTAGCATTTTTGTCGTTCCTGTCACTCATGAGTCTCGTGATGATGGCTCAGACAGTTGAGATGACTTATCGTTTTGAAAATCCGCAAGTTACAGAACTTCGTGGCTATCAGCAAGTCAACTTTGAAGGTTGTATGCAGACAGCAGTGGCGGGTAATCCTTCGCTGCCATATCAGATGGTTAGCCTTATGCTGCCTCAAGGCACCGAAGCCGAGTCAATAGAGGTAGAACTCTCTGATTTCCAAGAAATTGAAGGAAATATCAATCTCTATCCTTATCAGCCTTCAAGAAAAGTTGGCGATAATGAGGTAAGAGATTTGGTTATTAATAATGAGATTTATGCGTCAAAAGGTATGTATCCTATTGAGAATCATGGTGTTGTGACCACTCAATATAAGAATGGATATGGCTTCGCGTTTTCATCATTCACTCCTGTGCAGTACATCCCGTCAGAAGGCAAGGTGATGTATGCCAGAAACGCTAAAGTGCGTGTGATTACTGCATCTGCAAAGGCTGACCATAGCGCAAATCTTTGGGGGACACAGGAAATCAAAAATAGTGTGAAACGTCTCGCTCAGAATCCTGAGATGGTTGAAAACTACCAGACAAGAGGTCGTGAAGTTACAAATTACGACTTTTTGATTATCACTGGTGCAAACTATGTGGACGCTTACACTGAATATCGTGAGTATTACAACAGCATCGGTTTGCGTAATCAAATCGTTACAACTGACGCTATTTACAACACAATGTCGGGTGTCGACAACAAGGATAAGATCCGCAACTACATCATTCAAGAATATCAGAATAATGGTATATTTATGGTTGTTTTGGGCGGTGACGTTGACATTGTGCCATTCCGTGGCTTCTATTGCATAGTCAATTCACCAGGCTCAGGAAATCCTGAAAGCAATAACATTCCTGCTGACCTTTATTATTCAGGCCTTGATGGCACTTGGAATGACAATGGCAATGACCGTTGGGGTGAGCCAGGCGAGGATGACCTTCTCCCGGAAATCGGTATCAGTCGTATGTCGTTTAAAAACACGACAGAGCTTAATAATATGATTCACAAGTCGTTGTCGTATCAGCAGACACCGGTGTTAGGCGAGTTCCATAAGGTGACATTAGGTGGCGAGTGGCTCTATAGCGGTCCAGATACATATGGCTCAGATTATCTTGAGCTCCTTATCGGAACGCATGACGACAACGGATATACAACGACAGGTTATCCTGCGTCATACAACTTCACGAGATTGTATGAAGAGCAAAACACATGGAGTGGCTCGGCTTTGCGCAACGCTATCAACGATGGTACGAGTTATGTACATCATGTAGGTCACGCTAGCACAAGCTCGGTGGCAGGATGGTATAGCGGCAGCATCAACGATAGCGATTTTTCAGGTGCAGATGGCGTCCAGCATAACTACACTTTCTTCCATACACATGGCTGCGATTGCGGCGGATTTGATTCAGACTGCATCCTTGAGAAGATGACAACGATTGCCAATTTCGCGGTGGCAGTCATCGGTAACTCACGTTACGGTTGGTTTAACGAGGGTCAGACTGAGGGCCCGGCTCCGCACCTGCAGCGTGAGATGACAGATGCACAATGGAACGACCGTATCGGTATTCTCGGATGTGATATCAGTGAAGGTAAATGCATGACAGCACCATGGGTCACAGCTCCTGGTCAGTGGGAGGAAGGCGCTCTGCGTTGGAACTTCTATGACCTCAACGTCCTCGGCGACGGTGCATGTAGTGTGTGGCTCGATGAACCTTATACTGCGACAGTTGACGCCCCAGCACAAGTCGTGATTGGCACCCAGTCAATTGATGTGATGGTGAGTGATCCTAATGGCAATGGCTTGATGAACTACAGATGCCTCGTATATTTCGATGATGAAGTAATAGCAATGGGTGTTACTGATGAGAATGGTGTGGCTGAGATTTCTTTTGAAGGCGGTCTGCAGAATGTGGGTAATCTGATAATGAAGGTCACAGGTGTGAACTCATATCCACAGGATGTTGAAATGATGGCAGTGCCAAGCAATACTCCTTATGTCGTTTATGAGAGCTATACTCTCAACGGAGGCACTCAGATGGAATATAGCGGCAGCTATTCGTTCAACATGACATTGGCAAATGTCGGTAGTGTTAATGCCAACAATGTGACAGCCACCATCTCTTGTGATAGCGAATATGTGACTATCAATGAGACAACGGTTACTGTTGGCAATGTCAGCGCAAACCAGAGTGTCGCACTGAACAATGCTTTTGGCTTCACTGTTAGCGACGATGTGCCAAATAACACAGTAGTTCGTTTCAACATCGTTTGCAGCGATGGCACTGACACTTGGGAAAGCCATTTCAATACAAGAATTTACGCTCCGAACTTTGAACTGGTTAGCGCAGTGCTTGAGACAACATCAGGCTCATATATGAATCCTGGCGATAGCGGTGTTATTCATTTCACTATGGTGAACAATGGCAATGCAGCCGTTCCATCAGCTATTTTCAGAGTCCAAAACGGACATACTGTGATAACTATGCCAACGACTACTTTTGAATATGGCGCTATCGCTGCAGGTCAAGAGTTTACAGCTGATGTGAATTTCACTTTGGGCGACGACGCACAGATGGGCGCTATGTATGAGATCCCTTATATCGCTTACTATGGTAACTATTCTGTTGAGGATATGTACTATATCCAAGTCGGACAGTCGATGGACGGATTCGAGACAGGCGATTTCAGCGCATTCAACTGGCAGCACTCGAGCCCGATCAACGCATGGACCGTTGTGTCAGAGAATCCATATGAAGGTCAGTATTGCGCTAAATCATCAAGCATTGGTGATAACGAAAATTCACCATTATCACTCACTGTTGAGGTTGGACAGGCAAGCAATGTAAGCTTCTATTATAAGGTGTCGTCGGAAAACAGTTACGACAAGTTGCATTTCTATATCGATAATACAGAGAAGGCTAACTGGTCGGGCGAAGTGTCATGGTCACTGGCTTCATACGAACTGCCTGTTGGCACTCACACACTTAAGTGGGAATACACCAAAGATGTGTCGATGTCAAGCGGTAGCGACTGCGCATGGATTGACAATGTGGTGATTCCAGCGTCAACGATAATCACAAATGTTGAGGAAGTTGTCGTGGAACAGAATGTTGCGGTTTATCCTAACCCTGCCAACACAGTGTTAAACATACAGCTCAGCAGCGGGCAGTCGGATGTGGTTATTTACAATAGCCTTGGTCAGGAGATGCGCCGTGTGGAGGCAGTCTCTGGCAACATCCAGATTAACATCGAAGACCTCAACGACGGATTGTATTTTGTGAATGCAAACGGCGAAATGGTTAAAATAATAAAAGGACGATTTTAAAAATCGTCCTTTTTTAACTTGTCTAACACCCTTCGATCTTTCTTCGTCGGACGGCCAGCGCCTCTGTCACGATATTCGGCCTTGTAGGCGTGCATGAACTCGATGCGCTCGTACTCCTCAGTTGGCGTGCGGTCGATATAGATGTTTGGCACGTCTTTCGGTGACACTCGGCTCTTC
>JAFYNO010000040.1 GCA_017549705.1 Bacteroidales bacterium
ACGAACACGGCTGGGACGACGAGGGAGTGTTCAACTTTGAAGGCGGCTGCTATGCAAAGGTCATCAACCTCGACAAAGAGAGCGAGCCTGATATCTACAACGCCATCAAACGCAACGCTTTGCTTGAAAACGTTACTGTTGACGCAAAGGGCAAGATTGACTTCAAAGACAAGAGCGTGACCGAAAACACACGTGTCTCCTATCCTATCGAGCACATTGAGAAGATCGTGAAGAACGTTCGTCCAGTGTCATCAGGTCCTGCTGCAAAGAACGTGATTTTCCTGTCAGCCGACGCTTTCGGAGTGTTGCCTCCAGTATCTATTTTGACTCCAGACCAGTGCAAATATTACTTCTTGAGCGGTTTCACTGCAAAATTGGCAGGTACAGAACGCGGCATCACCGAGCCTACCCCGACATTCAGCGCATGCTTCGGACAGGCATTCCTCGAGCTGCATCCAACAAAATATGCTGAGGAACTCGTGAAACGCATGGAAAAGAGCCACGCAAAGGCTTACTTAGTAAATACTGGCTGGAACGGCACCGGCAAGCGTATCTCGATCCGCGACACACGTGGTATCATCGACGCTATCCTCGACGGTTCAATCGAGAAGGCTCCAACCAAGAAGATTCCGTACTTCGACTTTGAGGTTCCTACAGCATTGCCATGCGTAGATCCTAAGATTCTCGACCCACGCGACACTTACGCAAATGTTGAGGATTGGAACAAGAAAGCTGAAGATTTGTCAGGCAGATTTATCAAGAACTTTGCTAAGTTCACGACGAATGAGGCTGGAAAGGCTTTAGTGAAAGCTGGACCGCAGCTGTAATTAAAAAAAAGACCGAGCTTCGCTCGGTCTTTTTTTTAATTTAACATCACTGGCATGAGAAGCATCAGGATATCCTCGTCGGCGTTTTGGTTGTCAACAGGAGTGATGATTCCGGCGCGGTTTGGTGCCGACATCTCGAGCTGAATCTCAGTTTGGCTGAGGTTTGCGAGCATCTCCTGGAAAAACTTCGAGCTGAAGCCGATTTCCATGTCTTCGCCTGTGTAGTTGCAAGTGAGGCGTTCCTTAGCTTCGTTCGAGTAGTCGAGGTCTTCGGCTGTAAGAACTAACTCCTGACCGCTAATCTTGAAACGAATCTGGTGTGTTGCCTTGCTTGAGAAGATAGCCACACGCTTGATTGCAGCGTTAAGCAGCTGACGGTCAACGATAAGCTTGTTAGGATTTGTTGTCGGAATGACTGCCTCGTAGTTAGGATAACGGCCTTCGATGAGGCGGCAAATCAGCTTATACTCGCCAAATGTGAACGATGCGTTGGTGTTGTTGAACTCAACATGCACTGGTTCATCTGCTCTGCCAGCAAGGATGTTCTTCAGCTGGTTGATAGGCTTCTTAGGCACGATGAACGATGCAGCTGCATCCGACTTCACATCCATTCTTCTGTAGCGCACGAGCTTGTGTGCGTCGGTTGCCACGAAGGTGAGACATGTGTCGCTCATTGCCATATAAACGCCTGTCATGATTGGGCGGATCTCGTCGTTGCCTGTCGCGAAGATTGTCTTCTCGAAACCGCAAGCGAGCACGTCGGCAGGGATATCCCACACTGAAGGCTCAGCAATAACTGGCACTTGCGGGAATTCGTCGCTCTTATGGCCGACCATCTTATAACGTCCCTCGCCTGTTGTAATTTCGATAGCGAGAGTTGCTTCGTCGATATTAAATGACACCGGAATGTCTGGGAAATTCTTCATCACATCGATAAGGAGACGTGCCGGAATGGTCACCTGTCCCTTACCTTCCACCATATCAGGCTTGATTGAAACTGTCATCGTTGTCTCAAGGTCAGATGCCGTGATTTTGAGTTCGTCTTCGTTGATATCGAACAGGAAATCGTCCAAAATCGGCAATGTGTTGCTTGAATTGATTACACCACTGAGTGCCTGAATTGCTTTTAAAAGCTTTAAACTCGAAAGAATAAATTTCATATCTCAATAATTTTTCGGACTGCTAAATTACAACTTTTTCTTGAATCGCAGCCCAATTTTTTATATTTTTTTATTTATTAATAAAAACCGCTGCCGTCCACTCGTTCTTTTTGATGTGATTCAGATACGACAGACCCAGTCGCTCAGCCTCGTTGCTAATCAATTGTAAGTCAGCCTCGTAGAAACCGCTGAAGAAGATTTTGCCGTCATGTTTCAGACATTTCACATATTCGTGCATGTCGCGCAAAAGGATATTGCGATTGATATTTGCGATGATAATGTCAAATTGTCTGTTGTTCAACGAATTAGCATCACCAAGTTCAACTATAATCTCATTTTCATCGTTAAGTTTCACATTGTCGAGAGCGTTGCGGTAAGCCCATTCGTCGTTGTCGATGGCGACAGTCTTTGCCGAGCCGAGTTTCTTTGCCAAGATAGCCAAAACGCCGGTTCCCGAGCCCATGTCAAGCACATCTTTACCACGGAAATCCTCGGTAAGCATAAGCTTGATGATTTGCGCCGTCGTTTCGTGATGTGCTGTTCCGAACGACATCTTCGGCTCGATGCAAAGGTCGTATTTATAGCTGCTGTCGGCCTCGTGGAAAGGTGCGCGGATACGGCAGGTGTTGTCAATTACAACCGGCTCATACGACGACTCCCAAGTGGCATTCCAATCCTGATCAGGAATGAGCTCTTTCTTAACCACTTGAACATCAGCGAATTGCTCCATTGCAAGTATGGAGTCGAGACCTTCCTTATCGAACGAGGGTTCGGTGCAGTAAGCCGTGAAGCCATCATCTTCATCCATGAAGCTGTCGAAGCCGATATTGCCGAGCAGTTCGGCAAACATATCTTTCAGAGCCTCGTTCTTCGGGTTCGAAAAAGTGTATGCAATATAATTCATTGTCAATTACTTAGAAGCCTGTTCGCAGATACTCACAAAATCTTCAGCTTTGAGCGATGCTCCGCCGATCAAGCCGCCATCAACGTCAGGTTGGGCAAAGAGTTCAGAGGCGTTTTTAGCGTTGCAGCTGCCGCCGTAGAGGATATGAATCTGACTTGCGATGTCGTCGCCATATTTCTCTTTCACCAGTTTGCGGATGAAAGCGTGCACTTCCTGTGCCTGAGCCGGAGTTGCGGTCTTGCCTGTTCCTATAGCCCAAACTGGTTCGTAAGCGATGATAACGTTCTCAATATCAGCGATGTCGAGATGGAACAGCCCTTCCTCCACTTGTTTGTGGATCACATCGAAATGCTTGTTGGCTTCGCGCTCTTCCAAGACCTCGCCCACGCAGAAAATCGGGACGATTTCATATTGCAGAGCCAGGTTGACCTTTGCGGCAAGTGTTTTGTTGTCTTCGCCGAAATACTTTCTGCGCTCGCTGTGACCTATGATGCAGCAGCTCACTCCTATCGAGTCGAGCATCTTGGCAGAAACCTCGCCAGTGTAAGCGCCTGATTCCCAAGCGGCTACATTCTGTGCGCCCACTTCAAACAACTCATGCTCCGAAGCTTCGTCGGTAGCGAGTTCAAGGTATGGGAACGGAGGGCAGATTATCACTTCGCACGACGGTTGTTTCTCGTCGAGGAGGTTTTCGAGGTCTTCAATAAGGGTTTGTGCTTCCTCGAAATCGAGGTTCATTTTCCAGTTGCCGGCAACTATTTTATTTCTTTTCATGATATGATGATTTTATTATTTTTCGATTAAAATGCAAAGATAATAAAATCTCTCTAAAATATCGCATAAAACGCAGAAAAAGTTTTTAGAATATGCAAAATCAGTCTGTATTAATTGCTTCGCAACAAACACTAGGACTGATTTGTAACGTATTCTAAGATGTTCGTTTTAAGGATATGCAAAAATCAGTCTGCAAATTTTCTTCGAAAATTCAAAGGCCTGATTTTTTGCATATCCTTAAAACTAATTGATTGTAACCTCGTACAATCTGCTGTTTCTGGTGTTGTCGTTTTTATACAAGAAATATGCTTTGCCGTTGTAAATCCTGAGGTTTTCGACAAAAGCGAAGCCGCTGATGGTGTATACAGTTTCAGCAGTACCGGTTTCGAGGTTGACGCGTTTTATTGTTGTGACAC
Organism: Bacteroidales bacterium; assembly: GCA_017549705.1. Taxonomy (GTDB): domain Bacteria; phylum Bacteroidota; class Bacteroidia; order Bacteroidales; family F082; genus Limimorpha. The sequence continues at coordinate 4,082 of JAFYNO010000040.1, forward strand.
CGTCTTCAACGAAAGTAGTGTAAAATCTGCCAGTGGCAGCATCCATAATCACTTTTTTGCCCCATTTTTTAATTACTCGCATCTCGCCGCTCCAATGACGATATTTGTGAAAAGTCAGAGGATATTCGCATACATATTCACATAAGTTATTGTAAACAAACACTTTATCTTCATCAAAAGAGAAAAGATAAAGATTGTTATTGTACGAAAAAATAGGGTCGTAAGTAGGTTTGCAGAACAAGTCACCACTGCGTCGAGGGAGGCCCCACTTGTATTTGATTGCAAAATAAATATAGTCGCGCCCTTCCTGGTTCACACAATGATGAAACTCATGCGGTTGCTTATCGCCGCCAATATTAAAATAATAGTAAAATATCTCCTGATCGAAGTAAAAATACCTACCGCCGACTATAACACTATCAGTAGCACAGGCGATATTTGAAAACGCTGTATAAAACTCCATCAGCGGATAATGATACAACAATTCCATCTCCATGGTCTTGCCCATCAATGTCTTATGCCCTATTTGCCAGACATCTTCATTGGAAATTATGTGCATCTCTCCGAATACATCTTTGAAGATGTTGTAATATGCAGGGCTGATTTTCAATTCGGTAAGTGTATCGCAGTTGAAATTAAGATGCAGAATTGCGTTGTTGCGGCGACGTTGCGCAAGAAGATAAATGCCTTTCTCATTGATTTCAAAATCCTTAACGGAAACGACCTTGTTATCGTATGCCACATGTGGAACATTGCCCATAATCTCAACCTCCGGCAACGACATCTGCGACGGCTGCAATTTAAACACAATTCTCTTGCTATAATTAAGACTATCAATGATATACGTCATATTATCAAAGGCAAGATGGCTCGCATAAATCGTGTCACCTGGCTTCGAATTTTTCAGCTCGAAGAGACCTTCCCTATTGGTGACAGCGAGGATTATTGAGTCGATGGAATAGATACCGACATCTTTAATCGGTTTGTTACGGCTATCCAGGCAGATGCCATTGATAACATTGTTTTGTGCGGAAGCAGTAATGCCGCAAAACAAAAACACTAAGAATATGACGTTGTTTTTCATCTTTAAATAATTTGGTTATTCAGAATATGTAAAAAATCAGTCTGCAAATTTTCCCCGAAAATTCAAAGGCCTGATTTTTTACATATTCTAAAATATTCGTTTTAAGGATATAAGAAAATCAGTCTGTATTAATTGCTTCGCAACAAACACTAGGCCTGATTTTCTTATATCCTTAAAACCGTTGTACATATTATATTAATTAAGTTTTGTTTTTTCGATTAAAGATACTTCCGAATTGCTTGAATCTCTTCGCTTTTTCAGAGAATATAGATTTCCTTTGTAGATGATCATTTTATTTGAGATATCTTTGTTCGCGTTGACACATGGTATTGTTTTTCCTGTTTTTACATCGATTTCGTTCAATGTAGTACCGAAAATAGTGTAAAACTTGGACAACACGCGGTCTTGATAAATCTTATAACGCCAGAAATTTTGTTTTACAGGATAGGTGATATCGCAGCTATGAAGCAGGTTCATTGCCTCGTCGTAAGTCTCGATTTTGTTATTCAGATGATCAAAATAGTAAAGAGTGTCAGCGACTTGCATCAGGCGGCAGTCTTTTGTATGATACCAAGCATGGCGGATAAAAGCCTCCCAATCTTCATCTGATGGCCCACGGTAATTAGGGTCGATGGTTCCGTAAGTGTGATGAAATCTTACATCGCGTTTGATTTCGCGATATGAACGGGAGTCGTCGCTAACGAAAAGATTATCCCGTTCTTTCGTTTCCGAATTATATCTGTAAAAAGTTGAAATATAACCATCAAGTCTCAACTCGTTGAAATACACATATTTAGAAGTGACAAAAAGGATGTTTTTCATCAGCGTCATAAATCTGGCTTTGTCGCTCGGAAATGCGATTTCATATTTATCATATTTCACGATTTGATAAACCGAGTCCTGCCCCACTATTTGGCAATTGTTAAAACAGTCGAGGATAATCCTTTGAGGCATAATATGTTGTGGCAAGAAGATAGTATCAACAGGCTCATACAGCATATCCGTTATAAGTACTCGATAATCTTTATTATTGCCAATCTTTTTCTGAAGGATGAAAAATTTATCGTTCAGAATCTCAAAATCGAACATCACAAAACTGGGCTTACTATAATAATAGGTAACTTTTTCGGCGGATACGGTTGCTGGTTCGAGCATATACAATGTTTCTTTCATCTTAAATCGGATGCTGATTGTATCCTGTTGAGGCACAACGCTAACCAATGTATCCTGATAGCCGACGCATGTAAAAAGCAGTCCGATCGGGAGGTCGGTTTTTATAATTTTCAAGGAGAAATCGCCATTTTTATTAGAGCTGGTACCATATTGTGTATTTAGTACCTGAATATTGACATTAGGTATTGCAACATTACCAGTTATTACTGACAATTCCTGTTGTGCGGACATAGTTAGCCCCCACAATAGCACAAAGATGAGAGTAAGCTTGATTTTCATGTTGCAAAAATAAATAATTTATTTTAATAAAGTTTTGTTTTTTCGATAAATGATATTTCGGTGTTGCCAGAATCTCTACGCTTTTTCAGAGAATAGAGATTTCCTTTATAGATGATCATCTTTTGGCTGAGATAGTTGTTGGCGTTGATTTTGGGTATGGTTTTGCCGGTTATAACATCGATTTCGTTCAAAGTGGTGCTGAAAATGGTGTAGAATGTACCCCAGGCTCTGTCTTGATAGATTGTGTGACGCCAGAAAGTTTCTTTTTCGGGATATGAAATATCGCAACTATGAAGCTGGTTTAAATCTTCATCAAACGTTTCAATTCTACGGTTTTGATGGTCGAAATAATATAAGGTGTCGTGCGAATGCCCAAGATAAGCCTGTTCCGGCCGCATCCAGATGTTTTTCAGGAATGACCGCCAATCATCATCATTGGGACCGAACCACAATCCGCCGGAGCGTGACGAGTGAGCCACATGCCATTGCACTTCTTGTGGTATTTCGCTGTATTTCTGCAAGTCATTATTACAAAACAGCAGTTCCCGCTCCTTTTTTTGCGGACTTATTCGATAAAAATTGAGCAAATAGCCTTCGGCACGAGTGTCACAGAAATAAATGTATCTATCCGTCATGAAAAGGCATCGGCTCATCACCTCTCGATAATGATTTTTCTCGACAGGAAAGGCGTAATAATGCTTATTTTCAATATTAACTATTTGATACAGAGAGTCTTGTGTCACAATCTGGACATTATCGGCAATATCGAATTCCAAACTTGTCGGCTTAAGTATATCAGGGATGTTGATGGTATCAAGAGGTTCAAAGACCAAATTGGTCACCAGAATTCGGAAGTTTTTTTGTGAGTTGCTTCGTCTTTGAAGAATAAAAAACTTATCATCGGCAATCTCGAAATCGACCGTCACATATTTGTAATCGCGGTAAACAGATATTTTTTCGGCGGTGACATATACAGCATCAAGCGCGATAGATTTTACGCAAGTATCCTGCTGTGCGGACAATAGTCCGCACAGCAGGGAAAAAATGAGAGTTATAATTGAGGTTTTCATATTTTCAAAATTATAACAAAAAATCGCCAGAAAAACAAGGGGCGATGCGAAGTACAGATTTTTGCTGATAGCAAACTCCATCAACAAGGTGATAATCAATATTTTAACAAAATGAGATATACAGATTTTTTATCTGATTTGGGATGAAATCCGGTTGAAATCAACTTTCTTTTTGAGGTTGGAGCGGTATTTCATCACAGTGTTTTCGCTCAAGTTCAGAATAACGGCTTCTTCTTTGATGCG
>JAFYNO010000041.1 GCA_017549705.1 Bacteroidales bacterium
ATGTTAACGATACCTTATATTAGAGAACATAAAGAGGAATGCATCAACCGTCTGAGCATCAAGAACTTCACACGGTTTGAACTCCTTGACGAGATTTTAGCGCTCGATGATGAGCGCCGCAAGACACAACAGGAAAACGACGAGGCACTGGCTGAAGCCAACACAATAGCACGCCAGGTGGGCGACCTCTGCAAGCAAGGCAAGGCAGCCGAAGCAGCACCACTCAAAGCACGTGTGGCTGAGCTGAAAGAGTTTACCAAGGTGAAGAGCGACCGCTTGGAAGAGCTTAAAGTATTGATCCAGCAGAAGTTAGTGGAGATTCCTAACACCCCACACCCGATGGTGCCGCGTGGCAAGACAGCTGCCGACAACCTTGTGGTGAGCGAAGAAGGTAAGATGCCTAACCTCCCGGAAAACGCCCTTCCACACTGGGAGCTGCTCAACAAATATAAACTCGCCGACTTCGAACTCGGTAACAAGGTGACTGGCGCCGGTTTCCCGTTCTACACTGGCAAAGGTGCTAGATTACAGCGCGCCCTCATCAATTTCTTCTTGGATGAGGCAGTGAAAGACGGCTACTACGAGGTGCAGCCACCTATCGTGGTCAACGAAGCCTCGGCATATGCAACAGGTCAGCTGCCGGATAAGGAAGCTCAGATGTACGCAGTGCCGCTCGATAAGATGTATATGATCCCGACCGCTGAGGTGCCGGTGACCAACATCTTCCGCGACGTCATCGTGCAAGAGAGCGAGCTCCCTATCAAGCGCGTGGCTTACTCCAACTGCTTCCGTCGTGAGGCAGGCTCATGGGGCAAGAACGTGCGCGGACTGAACCGTCTGCACCAGTTCGACAAGGTCGAGATCGTCGAGATCGCCAACCCTAACAACTCATACGAGCGCCTTGAGGCGATGAAAGAACATGTGGCCGGTCTGCTCCGTAAACTCGAGCTGCCATTCCATGTGTTGCGTCTCTGCGGCGGCGACATGAGCTGGACATCAGCAATGACATACGACTACGAGGTGTGGTCAGCAGCACAGAAACTGTGGCTCGAGGTGAGCTCAGTGTCATGCTTCGAGACCTTCCAGTCGAACCGTATGAAGCTGAGATTCAAAGACAAAGACGGCAACATCAAGTTGGCGCACACCCTCAACGGCAGCGCTTTGGCACTCCCGAGAATCGTGGCAGCATTGCTCGAAAACAACCAGACAGAAGACGGTATCTTGATTCCTAAGGCACTTCAACCATACACAGGCTTTGAAATCATTAAGTAAAATATTGATAATCACAGGATTATTCTTGATGGCGGCTTGCGCAAGCAAGACGCCATCAAGGACAATCGACGCCATGCAGAAACGCGTGGATAAAGTGGAGCGTCGAGTGGAAAAGCTGTATAACAACGACTTCGACTATCTCGTGAAACAATATCAGGCGCTCGACACCACCGTTGCCAGAAACAAAGACATCCAATATGAGATGGTACTGCTGCAGGCTTATCTTCAACAGTTTGAAACCCAACGAGTTGTGATCAAAGAATCTGCTGAATATTCAAGAAAACAACTCTCCGACTTGAAGGATGACATCAACAATAATCTTTACGACGAGAAAACCACGTCGAGATACATCCAAGATGAGGAAAAAGAGCTTCATATGATGGAAGCTCAAATCAAGTATTTTCAGGAAAAGTTTGACGAGCAGAGAAAAGTCGTGAAACAACTGAGAAAGGAGTGAGGCCATGAAGTCGCCACGCTTTTTCCGTATCTTCACGATAATTCTCATATGCTTTGTGATGTCTTTGCAAAGCATTGAAGCTCAGAATGTTAAGACTCAACGTCAGATCGATGAGAAGCTGGCGAGGGATTTCTATTATAAGAAAGATTACGAGAAGGCGCGCGATATCTACAAAAACCTTTACGACACCTACGGATCAGTCAATCATTTTACGCAATATGCTGAGTGTCTGATACTTACCGGAGACTACGAGGGCGCAGAGAAAGCATATAAAGCCTATCTGAAGAAGAACCCGAAGCACTGGAAATCGCATGTCGACCTGGCTTATGTTTATGTCCAGCAAGGCGAAAATGATAAGGCGGAGAAGTATCTGAACAAAGTCGCGAAAGACCTTCCGGAGAATAAGAATTCGATAATGGAGTTTACTAATCTGTTGAGAAACAGAAACTTCAACGAATATGCGATAAAGATTTTCGATAAGGCGGCGAAGAATCCAAACGTCGGCTATAGCTTCAACCTTGAGAAAGCTTATGCCTACAACTCTATGCTCGATTTTGAGAACTCGACGGAGTGTTATCTGCTGTTTCTGAAGGAGAGTCCTGACCAATACGAGATGGTGAAAAACCGTTTTCGTGTGATGATGATGTATGACCTCAACGGTAATGTAGACGATGTGATTCGTATGGCATTGCTTCGCAAGACGCAGGAAGACCCTGAAAATGAGGATTATGCATCATTGTTGATGTGGTTTTCGCTGCAGATGCAGGACTATGAGCTGGCGCTGATGCAACTCAAGGCGCTCGACCGACGAGGACAAGCCGACTATGAGAACGACATCATCCAGATAGCCCAGATTGCCAGCGACAACAGGCAATACGACATCGCGATAGATGCTTATAACTACATCCTGAAAAAGTCGAGAGGTGGAGTTTATAACATCCAGGCGAAAGTAGGGCTGATTCAGGCGGAATATATGAAAGCGACCACGGAAGGCAATCATGAGAAGAGTTTTTATGAGAGCCTGTCGAAAGAAATCGACGACGCTTTCGCGCATATTGGCTATACCAAGGAGACGCTGTCGCTGGTTTCGATACAAGCGGAGATCCTGGCGTTCGAACTGAATCGTTGCGATGACGCTAAGGCGTTGTTAAACAATGCTTTGGAGCGAGGGATGTCGCAGTACAACAATGCGGTTTTGAAGATGAAACTCGCCGATGTGTATCTGTTTACCGACGAGGTGTGGGAGGCTACCTTATTATATTCGCAGGTTGAGAAGTCTATGAAGAACGAGCCGATAGCGCACGAGGCGAGGTTTAAAAACGCGCAGCTGCGTTATTTTATTGGTGAATTCGAATGGGCGGAGGCGGCGTTGAAGGTGCTTACGGCCGCCACCTCTAAGCTCGTCGCCAACGACGCGATGACGCTCTCACTGACCATCAGCGACAACTTGGAATACGACACCATCGCCTTGCGCCGCATCGCTAAAGCCGACTATTACATCTATCAGCATCGCTATGAGCTTGCTAATCAGATGCTTGACTCGGTGGCGGCCTACAACCCCAACGAGGTGAGTCTGCCGAGTGTGTTTTACCGCAAGGCTCAAATCGCGATGAATGCCGGTGATTTTGTGCTTGCCGACAGTCTCTACAAGCGCGTTTACGAAGGCTATGCCGACAGCTTCATCGCCGACGAGGCACTAATAAAAGATGCCTTATTACTTGAAAATCAACTGAATAAGAAAGAAGAGGCGATGGAATGCTATTCGAAACTCTTCGATTATTACACCGCCAGCGTTTATGTGGCGCAAGCCCGCAAGAGCTATCGCCGTCTGCGTGACGAAATACAATGATGATTATGGGAAACTACAACAATATCGATTTGGTGAGGCCCAAGAAAGCCCTCGGACAGCATTTCTTGGTCGATTTGAACATCGCCCGAAACATCGTCAACGCCTTGTCGACCGACCACGACGTGGTGATTGAAGTAGGCGCCGGCATGGGAGTGTTGACGCAGTATCTCATTGAAAACCAACTGGAGAAGCTGCAGGTGGTAGAGATCGACAAGGAGTCGGTGGAGTTCCTGAAGAAAAAATTCCCTGAGCTGGAAGGACATCTGGTGCTCGGCGACTTTTTGAAGTATGACATCAGCCAATTGTCATTTCGACCGAAGCCGATAGGCGAAGCGGAGAAATCTCCAGCCATTGAAGGAGATTTCTCGACTCCACTTCGTTCCGCTCGAAATGACATTGCCGTCATCGGCAACTTCCCTTACAACATCAGTTCGCAAATATTTTTCCAGATTTTAAAATACCGCAACAACGTCTCGGAGTGTGTCGGCATGATCCAGAAAGAGGTCGCTGAGCGCATCGCGGCGGCTCCCGGAAGCAAGACCTACGGCATCCTGAGCGTGCTGTTGCAAGCGTGGTACGACATAGAATATCTGTTCACGGTACACGAGAATGTGTTCAACCCGCCACCAAAGGTGAAGTCGGCAGTTATCCGACTTAAACGCAATAACGTCAAGGAGTTAGGATGTGATGAGAAGTTGTTTGTCACCGTCGTGAAGCAAGCCTTCAACCAACGTCGTAAGACGTTGCGCAACTCTCTTCGTTCGATGATTCCAGCAGATATTATTGGCAATGAGATATTTAACAAACGGCCGGAGCAGTTGTCGGTGCAGGAATTTGTGGAGTTGACACAATATTTCGAAAAATTTTAAAAAATAATCTCAAAAATTACCAATATTTAATAATTATTAGTAATTTTGCATCGAAATATTTAAGAATATGAAAACAACATCAGTTGCATTAGGCAGTTATTTCGATGATTTTATTGCTTCTACCA
>JAFYNO010000042.1 GCA_017549705.1 Bacteroidales bacterium
GCCATCAACACTGCCATGTTAGCCTGTGCGCCTGAGTGTGGCTGCACGTTCACGAATTTTGCCTGGAAGAGTTCACCAGCGCGGTCGATAGCGATCTGCTCGGTCTGGTCAACAATCTGGCAGCCGCCATAGTAACGTTTGCCCGGGTAACCCTCAGCGTATTTGTTTGTCATCACTGAGCCCATGGCTTTCAACACCTGGTCGCTGACAAAGTTTTCTGAAGCGATAAGCTCGATTCCGCCCATCTGGCGCTGTTTTTCCTTACGGATAAGGTTAAAAACCTTTGTGTCTTTTTTCATGTTAAAAATATTTAGTTGATATTCAATTATTTACAATTTTCCTTTACAGAAATATGCCTTTTATTTCAAACTTCAAAATTATAACTTTTTATTCAAATAACAAAATTTTTAATTAATTTTGCACGTTATTTTAAAAATGGCTATTCTCGACGATATAAAATCAGCTGTCTCCAAGGAACTTGAGCAATTTGAGGTGTTTTACCAAAACGCCCTTCATTCTGATAATTTCCTGCTGGACAAAATCGGGCGTTATACATTGAAACACAAGGGAAAACAACTACGTCCTTTGTTCGTTTTCCTATCTGCAAAATGCTTCGGTGAAGTCAACGAGAGCACCTATCGTGCCGCTACTTTCATCGAACTTCTACATTCAGCAACTCTAATTCACGACGATGTTGTCGACGACGCTGCCGAACGACGCGGGTTCGCATCAATAAACGCGATGTACAAAAACAAAATCGCCGTTTTGGCAGGCGACTATCTCCTCTCCAAAGGCATGATGATTGCTCTCGAAAACCGTGATTATCAGATGCTTGACATGATTTCGGAGACTGTGCGTAACATGAGTGAGGGCGAAATTTTCCAACTCGAGAAAGCTAAGAAGTTTGACATCTCCGAAGACGATTATTACCAAATCATCGAGAAGAAAACTGCCGCTCTTATTGCTTCTTGCTGCGCAATAGGCGCAGTATCAACTTGTGCAAATTCCGCACAGGTTGAGGCTATGCGGCAATTTGGCATCAACGCAGGCACCGCCTTCCAGATTCGCGACGATATCTTTGATTATCAACCTGATAACAAGTCAGGGAAAGGCTACGGCAACGACATCCGCGAGCATAAGATGACTCTGCCATTGATACATCTTTTGAAAAACAGCACTGCCATCGAAAGAACGCTCATCATCGGGAAGATACGCCTCAGCGGAAAACGCAAAAAAACCATCGACGACATCATTCAAAAGGCAAACGACAAAAACAGTTTGCAATATTGCGAAGAAAGAATGAACTACTTCGCCCATCAAGCTGAAAATCAATTAGATAGCATAAAGGATTGCGAAGCAAAAGAGGCGTTGAAAAATTTATTGTACTACTGTGTAAAACGAGAATTATGAAAAAATATAATCTTATCCTTCTTATCCTTCTTATCCTTTTTATCCTTCCTTTATCCATAAAAAGCCAAGCCTTCTTCGGCGGCATCGCCCTCGGTGGCGTCACCTCGCAGGTTGACGGAGACCATAACAACGGCTTTCATAAGGTTGGTTTCACGGCAGGTGCCTTCGTCGGATATGAAATAAACGACATTTTCGAGGCACAATTTGAGATAAAATACATTCAAAAAGGTTCTCGCTCAAGTGCCGACGATTCGGAACAGTTTACAATCCAACTTGATTATGTGGAGCTTCCTCTCATAGCCTCAATGAACCTTGGTTTCTTTGATATCAATGGCTACAAATTCGACTGGATTTCCGTCGAGGCGGGAGCGAGCATCGACGTGCTAGCTTATACCAATCAAAACAATAACGGAGCCAACGAAAGCTCGGAAAGATGGAAACGTCTGTGTGTCAATGGATTAGTTGGATTAAAATTCAACGTGATAGATAAAAAACTACAAATAGGAACCCGCATAATAACCTCGATAAACTCAGCTTATGCGGGTAACTACTTGCATTCGTATCGTTTCGGACAGTGGGGCGCGTTCAACGACGTGCTCGAACTCGTCGCCTACTACCGATTCTAACTATCTCAAAATCGAGATTTTCTTAGTTGCGATACCTTTATCTGTCAGAATATTGACGAAATAAATACCTGATTCCAATTCCGAAACATTGATTTCCGTTTCAATTGAAGTAATCATCAATTTTCCTGTAATGTCATATATATCAATGCGTTGTACGGACAATTTGGACAAATAATCATTCGCCCCTACATCTATTTTAATGAAATCATGTGCAGGATTCGGATAAATGTCAATGTCATCGGCAGTATTCTCATTAACAGTTTCGTAATCTTTCTCAATCCAATCCGACCAATAGATATTGTAGCCGCCATCAACGCTCACGCCGTATTTGTATTGTCCTTTTGGCAACGTAACCCAGTCGTTATCAGTATATTGAGCTTTAATCACACCTGATGCAATAAGGGTTTCGCCACAAACGCCATATTGTGCGCGGAAAATATCGTATGTATTGCCAACAGTGATGTCATCGATATAGAACGAGTTTTCGTAGCCTTCTAAAGTCAACTGGTTGACATATTTCCACTCAAGCAAGTGATTACCAGGGCTTAACGCGACAGAATATTCTGTCCACGGCATATCGCCTTTCATAGTCTCGCCGTATTGCACATTGTCGATAAAGAAACCGCCGCCATTAAGCGGAACACAATTTATTTTTGCGTAATAGTTTACAACACAAGTAATTGGCACATTCACGCCAAGTGTTATTTTACTTGAAGAGAACATCGTTTTATTGGTCGATCTCACACAATATGAGCCACTGTGCGGATTATCTAACGTCACTTCCCAAGGGAAACCTGCGTCATTAATCCACATATTTTGGTACAAATCGCCCGATTCAAAGCCATCGTATATGCAATTAGGCATATCCCAAGATAAATTAACCTTCGTCTGATTTATCACTTCTGTCTGAATATCAAACTCTTTCTTGATTGTTACATAATTGGAAGGCAGCGTTGTCACATTGTTGTTCAAATTTGCTGTCACATAGTATGTATAATCTCCTGCATAATTGAGATGGTCAGTGTAAGTGGTTGTATTTAAGTTAGTTGCGACGCGTATTCCATCACGATATAGCTCGTAATAACTTGCATTTGCGGCAGCGGTCCAGTTTAACTCAACATCATTGCCATTCAAATCGGCGGTAAGGTTAGTCGGGCCATGGAAAAACAGCGCGTCGACAGCGGCTAAAGCATTGATACGTCCCGAGCCTGTATGATTGTTTTTAACCGGATTGCCTATCTTTGTCGCTGTCAGCTCTATTAATGAGTCAAGTTCTGCTGGCAAAAGTTCCGGATCAGCATCGAGAAGCAGAGCTAAAACGCCTGAGACACAAGGTGTTGCCATCGAAGTGCCGTCGTATGCCACATAACCTGTTCCAGTCTGATAGTTCAACGAAGTGACGTTCCCTCCTGGAGCTGAGATATCCGGACGAATCAGGCCTGGCTGTGATGCGTCGCCATTTTGATATGGATAATCATTGTAATGGCCAATATTTTGGCCGTATGCCCATGTCACAGGACCAACCGATGAGAAATCACAGCGGGAGTCATTGGAATCAGTCGCACCGACACAGATAACAGCTGTGGTACCACCTGAGGTAAGTCTCACCTGGTCGGGATGCAGCCATGGCGGAGGGCAGTTACCTGGGGATTCAACGTTATTAGGTATCGGATGATTGTTAGACAACTCTGTACCGTCGTTGCCTGCTGCCACCGATGCCACCACGCCGGCTTCTTTCACCGAGACAAAAAGGTCACGATAAAATTCTGTAGGTCCCATATCAGGATCGCCAAGCGATAAGTTGAGGATGTCAGCGCCATGCTCTAAGGCAAACTCAAGACCTGATACGACCTGTTCGTCAGTACCATATCCGGTCTCATCTAACACTCTGACGGCCATTATCTTAGCGCCAGGAGCAATACCCGTCTGCGTACCGGCGTTTCCTTGTCCGGCAACGATGCCAGCAACATGTGTTCCGTGGCAGTGCTCGTCCATCGGGTTATTGTCGTTATTAACAAAATCATATCCGTGATGCGGAAACTCGCTTCCGCCATTCCACATACTGCCAGCAATATCAACATGGTTGTAATCGACACCTGAGTCGACAACAGCGACAACAACGCCATCGCCATTATAGCCTGTCGAGCCGTTATAACTCCACACTGCCGGCGCATTGACTTTATCGACATGCCAAGCATTATCACGCGAAGTCATAGGTTTAGCCTCACCCATTTCAGGAATCATCTGACGACTCTCATCACGATAAACGTAGGCAACATCGTGGCGCTCAGCAAGTTGTGAGGCGACTTCATCTGTCACAACGCAGCTCAAGCCATTGAATGTCCAAAATTGTTTTATATCATTGACTTCATCTTTGTAACTACTAAGAAAATCAATAACATCACTCTGCGAAGCCTGGCAAAACGCCTTCTTTTCGTTGATAACAAAATCGCGTCGCTGCGCCTTCGTCATAAACTGTGTCTTACGCGCCAACTGCGTGTTGTCATACTTGTCGTTCATCACAACAATAACTTTGTGAGATTGGGCAAAAACAGCTCCAAAAGTCATCAAAAAAACCAAAAAAACTAAAAATTTCTTTTTCATATCATTAAAACTTAGATAATCCTGAAAATAATCTCCAAATTAACAGTTCGCACATCTTTCTTTTCTGATGAATAATACTCGTAACAAGGCTGATGGATTGAATTGTCGGTTTCATTCCAGTCGAACAAGTCTGTGACATCTATCAACAGCGACAATCGGTTGTTGAAGAAATCCATACGCATGCCGCAGTCAAAACTGTAAGGCGTTTGTGTATATGAATACAATGCCTGCGTTTTTGAGTTATAATATGCAGATGCATAAAGCTCAAGTCTTTTCCATAACTTGGTCCAGATATTCATTGTCAGGTTATAACAGAACATGTCGCTTTTTACAATATTGTCTTGTGAAAGCGGATATTCAAGATGCGAATTATATAAATTGGCGTAAAACCTCACGTTAAGCATAGCCATAGGTCGGTATGTGATATTAAACTCCCCGCCTGCATCATTGTATCCGCCAAGGTTTACAGGCATGTTAAACGTCACATAATGTCCGTAAAACGGGTGATATGCCGAAAATTGAACATCGTTGATATAATTCGAAGAACTTTTATAATATGCATTGACGCCAACTGATCCGAATTTCTCCCAATATTTTGTCCATTCTGCCTTAAAAACATTAGTGGAAGCAGGTTTCAATTCCGGATTACCCACGTCGAAAGAATCTTCCTGATATAAAACCCTCGGCGAGAACTTCCTCACATACGGATAATCTGTCTTATGGGTATATCCTATGCTGAAATTATGCTGATTTTCAGTGCTGTAAGTCACATGAAATGAAGGATGGACAGTAAAGAAATCTTTCGAGAAATCATACATATGCTCTTCTGGAAACTTTCCCGTCATCACCGTGTAGTCAATATCCACACCAGGTTTTATTGTAAAACGCCCGAACTGATGTTGCAAATTGATTAGAATCTCGTTTTTATCGGTGTAATAATTGCGTATCTCAGTCCTCAATGTGTCGCGCACATATTCATTCCCAACCAGCGAATCATAAAGCAGCCGATTGCCGTCAGGCCTATGCGTCTTCATCAAAGCGACATAAAACTCTCCGTTTTTCGAATAAGGTAAGGTGTATTCCGCCTTGGCATCCCAGTGAAAGTCGGAAAAAATATTTTGCTCGCGTGTCGTCCTGTCTGATATATTACCGATATTATAATGCCTATTAGAAATGTTTTTAGTTTCTCCAGGCATCCATATTGTATTGAAACTCAACGACAAAGCATGTCCTTCATCATTAAACAAGTGTTTATATGACAAACCGGCACGGCCGTCTAATGTCAAACTCTCATAGTTTGAATTTGTAATATATTGATATTCAGCATTATCTCTACGATACGTACTATCGTAAACCGTCCTTTTTTGCTTATCCAGATTGCCAATCGTATAAAAATCAATACGGTTTCGTTCATCGAACTTGTACATTAATTGAATATCGAAGTTCAGGCTCGTGTTTCGCGCATCTTTTTGATTAAAGTTGCGGAAAATATTCAAAGTATCATTATGATTTAGATCATCATAGCTATAACTATAAGAATTTGCGTGGCTTGTATCCACATTAAAAGTACCTTTCGCATTAGCGGAAATAGATATTTTGTTGTTGCTGTATGTGTATGATATCCAAGGGGAATGGTCTGTCAAATTGCCATTTTGGTATCCGATGTTCAATGTTTGTCCCTTGTTATCAACTATTTTAGTGATAATATTAATTACGCCTGTATTGCTTTCGGTAGTGAATTGGGCTGAAGGGTTCGTCATCACCTGTATTTCTTTTATACTGGCTGCCGTTGTCTGTTGAATATAGTTTTTACGTGCATCATCACTAAAATGCGCCGGTTGGTCGTTGATGAAAATCTCTACTTTAGAGACGCCGCGCAGTGTGATGTCGCCATCGACATCAACGCGCACGCCTGGCAGGTTTTGCAGAGCATCGGATATCGTACCGCCCTGGATACTCTCGTCGAGCCACACTCTATAGACAACAGTCTCACCTTCGGTAATAAAAATCTCCTGTGCCGCAACTTGTTGAGTTACAGCACATAGCAAAGCTACAAGCAATATCTTTACCGCCTTAATCACAATTGTCTATTAATAGAATCCTTATGGATAATCTCAAAAATATCTTTCACAGACTCCTTATCAAGACCTAGATTTACTCCTTTATTTATGTGATGTTCCAGAATCTGTTTCCAGCGGCCCATTTGAAGCACCGTCACCTTATGTCGTTTCTTAAAATCGCCGATTTGTTCGGAGATATTCATTCGTTTTGCGATGAGATTCAGCAATTCATCATCAATTTCGTCTATTTCCTTTCGGAGATTTAGCAGTACTGTCTCATCTAAATCGACGTTTTTCTTCTTATAGACCAATTTGTTAAATGCTTTTTTGAGGCTGGCTGGTGTTATTTGCTGTTTAGCATCTGTCAAGGCATGGTCTGGGTCGTTATGTGTTTCAATCATGAAACCCAACGTGCCCATATCGAGGGCTGTCTGAGCTACATCTTGCAGCAGTTCGCGGCAACCGCAGATATGGCTTATGTCTGTTATTATCGGAACATCAGGGCGTAGGCGTAGCAATTCTATTGGGATTTCCCAAAGAGGCGCATTACGATATGGGGTATCCTCGTATGACGAGAAGCCGCGGTGGATGGCGCCGATATATTTTAGACCTGCGCCGTCGAGTCGCTCGATAGCACCGAGCCAAAGCTTAAAATCAGGTGCTATCGGGTTTTTTACAAACACCGGGATATCGCAGTTTTTCAGGCAGTTGGCAATCTCCTGCATTGAGAATGGGTTTACCACGGTGCGAGCGCCAATCCAAAGGATGTCGATACCATAGCGGAGGGCAAGCTCCACATGCTCAGGCACCGCCACCTCTGTCATGGTGAGAAAACCATAGCGTTCTTTCGCCTCACGCATCCACTTAAGGCCCTCCTCTCCTATTCCTTCGAAGGCATCCGGACGTGTGCGAGGCTTCCAAATACCTCCACGCAGCACCTGAACTCTGTCGATTTCACTCAATCCAGCCGCCGTCGCAAGCAACTGCTCACGACTCTCAACACTGCACGGCCCACTTATGACAAGCAAATCCTTCCTATTAACGAACCATTCTCTTATGTCAAAGCTCTCGCTCATCTCTTATTTTTTTGCAAATATAAAAATAAAATGCGTCAATTCAGCAATTTTTTGTTATTTTTGTAGTTCGAAATTTTAAAAGATAAAAATCGTGAAACGTACAGAAATTAAAGCTGCTCTCGCAATGCAAGAGCTTGATAATGAGATAAATGTGAAAGGCTGGGTGCGTAACAAACGCGGCAGCAAAAACGTCGCCTTCATCGCTTTGAACGACGGCTCAACCATCAACAACCTGCAGTTGGTCATCGATTTGGAGAAGATTCCGGAGGAAAACCTCGCCCTCATGCATGCCGGCGCATCGGTTTCAGCCATCGGAAAACTCGTAAAATCAGCAGGAAGCGGCCAAAACGTGGAACTTTCAGTAAGCTCTATCGAGCTACTCGGTCCAGCCAACCCTGACTTCTACCCGCTTCAACCTAAGAAACACTCATTGGAGTTCCTGCGCGACATCGCTCATCTTCGTTTCCGCACCAACACCTTCGGCGCAGTGTTCCGTATCCGTCACGCCATGGTGTTCGCAATACATAACTTCTTCAACAGCAAGGGCTTCTACAACATCCACACCCCGCTCATCACAGCATCCGACGCTGAAGGCGCTGGCGAGATGTTCCAGGTGACAACCCTCGACCTCAACAACCTGCCGAGAACCGAAGAAGGCAAAATCGACTACAGCCAGGATTTCTTCGGAAAGTCGACAAACCTCACAGTGTCAGGGCAGCTTGAAGGTGAATTAGCAGCAACAGCTCTTTCGAAGATTTACACTTTCGGTCCTACTTTCCGCGCCGAAAACTCAAATACAACACGTCACCTCGCCGAGTTCTGGATGATTGAGCCTGAAATGGCATTCTACGACATCCACGACAATATGGAGCTCGCTGAAGAGATGCTTAAGTATTTGATTCAGTATGCTTTAGACAACTGCATGGACGACCTTCTCTTCCTCAGCAAACGTCTCCAGGAAGAAGAAAAGAATAAGAAAGAAGAAGAAAAATCAATGGAACTCATCGAGAAACTGCATTTCGTTCTCGAACATCCGTTCCAGGTTTTGACATATACCGAGGCTATCGACATCCTCAAGAACTGCAACTACAACAAGAAAGGCAAGTTCCAGTATCCTATCACAGGCTGGGGCGTCGACCTGCAGTCAGAACACGAGCGTTATCTCGTCGAGAAACACTTCAAGAAGCCTGTCATCCTCACCGATTACCCAATGGAAATCAAGGCTTTCTACATGAAACAGAACGACGACGGCAAGACCGTCCGCGCTATGGACGTGCTCTTCCCTGGCATCGGCGAGATCATCGGCGGTTCGGAACGTGAGACCGACATGGACAAGCTGCTCAGACGTATGCATGAAGTAGGAATTCCTGAGGAATCAATGAACTGGTACCTCGACTCACGCCGCTTCGGCTCGGTGCCTCACTCAGGCTACGGCCTCGGCTTCGAGCGTCTGCTGCTCTTCGTCACCGGCATGAGCAACATCCGCGACGTCATCCCGTTCCCACGTACACCTAAGAACTGCCTCTACTAAGAAAATATGAGTTCGCAGAGATTAACTCAGACGCAAAAACTGCTCCAAAAGCTGTCGCCTCAGCAGATTCTCATCATGAAACTGCTGCAGATTCCGACAATGGAACTAGGAACGCGTATCAAAGAGGAAATCATGCAGAACCCTGCCCTCGAAGAAGGCGAAAGTCACGATTACGAGGACGATATCAACGGAGAAAACATCAACGAAAACGATGACGTCGACACCTTCGAAGATGAACAAGGCGACGATGACCATTATGACCCGCTCGACGACTTCGACGACTATCTGAAAGATGATGACGAAGACGACGCAGCATACAAATACTCAGTAAACAATAGCAGTCCCGACGATAAACACTACGAGACTCCGATAACCAACGAGACCACGTTTCAGGACACCCTCATGGAGCAACTCGGCTTCCGAAAGCTCGACGAGAAAAAGTATAAAATCGGAGCATATATCATCGGTAACCTCGACGATGCCGGCTATCTGTCACGACCGATAAACGGCATTGCCGACGACCTGCTCTTCACACAAAACCTCGACGTCACTGAAGACGAAGTGCGCGACGTGCTGGGAATAATACAAGACTTCGACCCGGCAGGCGTAGGAGCCTCAAACCTCCAAGAATGCCTGATGATTCAATTGCGCCGCATCAACGAGGAAAACCCAAGCAAAGACTGCGACAATGCAATGGTAATCATCGAGAAATACTTCGACGAATTTACCAAAAAACACTACGACAAAATCGTGACACGGTCAGAGATGAGCGACGAGGACTTCAAACGCGCACTTAACATCATATTGTCGCTCAACCCCAAACCAGGCGGCTCATCAGGCACCATAAGTCAAAACAACGACTATATCATCCCCGACTTCACCGTCATCAACAACGGCGGCGAATTGGAGTTGCAGCTAAATAACCGAAACACGCCGGAACTCCATGTCAGCAAGGACTTCATGAGCATGCTGAAAGAATATTCTGCTGGCAAAGACAGCCCCGAAAAACGCGAAGCCATAGCATTCATCAAAAACAAAATAGACTCCGCCAATTGGTTTATCGACGCCATCAAACAACGCCAAAACACACTCTACGTGACCATGAAAGCCATCATGGAATATCAACGTGAGTTCTTCATCACCGGCGACGAAGGCAAACTTAAACCAATGATTCTCAAGGATATTTCCGATATGGTAGGCCTTGACATCTCCACAATATCACGCGTCGCCAACAGTAAATACGTGCAGACCGCCTACGGCACATTCCCGTTGAAGTTTTTCTTCAGCGAAGGTCTCGTCAACGATGAAGGCGAAGAGGTGTCAACACGTGAAGTGAAGAAAATTGTCCGCGAAAGCGTTGAAAACGAAGACAAAGCTAACCCGTTGAACGACGATGAGTTAACAGCCATCTTAAAAGAAAAAGGCTACACCATAGCACGCCGAACAGTAGCCAAATACCGCGAACAACTGGGCATACCTGTAGCACGACTCCGCAAAGTGTTATGAAAACAGCACGTATAATCTCAATAATAGGTCACCCCATCTTCCACCCGACTTGGATGATGATAATCCTGCTGCTATCAGGACTAACCCGTTTCACGCCAGGCAACGACTTATCGTTTCTAACCATCACATTTGCAATAACTTTCCTCGTACCAGCACTCATCATCGTGATGATGAAACGTTGGCATGTCATCGAGTCGTTCGAAATGGAAAACCGCGACGACCGCCTTGGGCCATTATTCATCATGATAATGTTCCTCTACGTGACCCTCAGGTTTTTCAACAAGATACAACTGTTTTCAATATTCAGTTTCTACCTTACCACTGTCATAGTAGTGACAATTCTGGCTTTCATCATAACATTTTTCTGGAAAATAAGCCTGCATGCACTAGGCTGGGGTAATCTCACCGCCTGTCTTTTTATCATGACATTAGCCTCAGCACGCTTGTATCTGCCATATTTTATTGGCAGTATCATCATCTCAGGCATAGTGGCAGCCGCCAGATTAAAACTAGAATCCCACAGCAACGCCCAAATATACTCAGGCTTCGCCATGGGATTCGCAACAGTTATTATAATTTACTTTGTCTCCCTGTTTTAATAAGCTCTAATGCCAATACCTATTGAGAATGGCAAAATCTCAGGACCTCTATCCTGCTTAAATGAATTATTGAACTGATAGCCCACAAACAAATTCACGCATCTGTAACCAACTCTCGCAAATGCAGAATACACAATACTCTCCAATGCGTTGATTTCGTTGTATTTAATCTCCCATTTATGCCCATCTCCCATGACATAGCCAATCACTTTTGACTTGCTGCTCATCAAGAAACTGACTTTAGCACCAAATGAAATCTTAAACTTGTCGACAATTCTGAAATTCACTTCCATAGGGATGTCAAAATAATTGATATTGATCTTGCTCTTCTTCACATTTGCATCCTCTTTAAATGTTATCACATGATTGTAAGGCTCTGATAACCAAGCATTTTTCATGTAATAATTATGGAATGTAATACCAGCACCGAGCGACACCGTATGTTTCGACTCACCCATCGGGAAATTATATGTCAGATAGGTGCTAAATCCTTGATTTATAGTGCGTAAGTCAAAATTTTCATACTTGCTACCTGTATTTATATCGGTAAACAAATCAAATCCCATTGTGACTTGTCCGTTTGTGCGGTCTTTGAAAAGCTGTGCGTTCGCCATCAGTGAAAGCATCATCATTGCCGCTAAAATCAAAAAATTCCTTCTCATATCTTGTTTCTTTAAACTTTCAACTTTAAACTTTAAACTTTAATCTCTGTCTTTTATCTAGCAAAACATCCATCTCTTCCTCTGAAAGATTCGGATTTTTTAGTTGTTCATCAATAGCATCAATGAGTGTCTGATAATTCTCGCCTGTCTGTAACGACTCAAAGGCTTTCTCCTTGATTTCCACATCTTTGATATGATCCTCAGGCAATTCATCGATGTCAGCATCTTCTCCAAGCTGGTCGCGGAGCTTCTTAATCAACATCGAGATAAACTGTTTTGCCATTCCATTATCCATCATGCTGAACATCTCCACCGAAAACTGGTCTTTAACCGACTCATACTGAGTAAGATAAGCCTTCAGTTGCTCCAATTGAGCTTTGTCCATCCCCGGCACATCGTCAGGTGGATACTTCTCCATCACCTTTTTGAAAAGTCTGAAGAGCTCGTCTATCTGTTTTTTTAAATCCTCATTCTCCATAAAAAATGTTTAATGTATCTATCGAATAAAGACTGTCAAGTAACAGAGTATCAATGATATAGTCAATATCTTCAATAAAGATTTTCTTCTTTAATGTGTCAACCTCCAAAGTATCAATGACATATTCGCCATTACACAGCGCAATATAAGGCAACTCAATGCGGTCGGCGGTCACGAAGGCGTTTTTATACTTTTTTTTCACCTGCTGATACATATTCTCAGCCTCCAGACGCGTACGGAAATCGCCTATACGCAAACGATAATAAGGCTGTCCAAATATCAAATATATCGGGATGTCAGGATATTTCTCAGAGAACACATTCTTAACGCTGTCGGCATGACGCAAGGCATCGTTGCCGAGCTCCATGAAAATCTGCACACGGAATCCGTCAATAGTGTTGTCTTTTGCATGAATCTGGCGCTGTTTCATTATCAACGTGTCGATTTTTGTGCTCTGATTTAGCATCATCACACCTTCCTGCGCGACACAACTTATTGATAATAAGCACGTTAAGACAAAATACAAGACTTTACTCTTCAAAACACAAAATTTTTTGTAAAATTACGCAAAAACTTTCAAATTAGTATGTGATTTTTTGTAATTTTGTCAATAATTTTTAATTATGAACGAAAATCTCGATGCATACGGCACTTCGATGAGCAAAGCTGAGAAGGAAATTGAACAGGTCTTAAGGCCTGACGCTTTCGCCAGTTTTGCTGGGCAAGAACAAGTTGTCGCTAATCTTCGTGTCTTTGTGCAGGCCGCCGCTCAGCGTGGTGAGTCGCTCGACCATGTGTTGCTCCACGGTCCTCCAGGATTAGGCAAAACGACATTGTCACATATCATCGCCAACGAACTCGGCGTGAATATGAAAATGACCTCGGGTCCGGTGCTCGACAAGCCTGGCAACCTCGCAGGATTGCTGACCAGCCTCGAGAAAAACGACGTACTCTTCATCGATGAGATTCATAGACTTAGTCCTGTCGTGGAGGAATATCTCTACTCCGCGATGGAAGACTTTCGCATCGACATCATGATTGAGACGGGCCCTAACGCTCGCAGCGTACAGATTCAGCTCAACCCATTCACCTTGATAGGTGCCACCACACGTTCCGGACTGCTCACAGCACCTCTACGCTCGCGTTTCGGAATCAATATGCGACTAGAATATTACGATTCTAAGACACTTTCTAACATCATAAAACGCTCAGCGTCAATTCTTAAAGTGCCTATTGACGACGAAGCCGCCTTCGAGATAGCTCGCAGAAGCCGAGGCACCCCACGTATCGCAAACCTGCTGCTACGTCGCGTCCGTGACTTCGCCCAAATCAAAGGCGACGGCCGTATCACCATCGATATCGCCAAAATCGGACTGAAAGCGCTTAACGTCGACCAACATGGATTGGACGACATGGATAACCGCATCTTGTTGACTATCATCGAAAAATTCAAGGGCGGACCTGTTGGCGTCAACACCATCGCGACAGCCGTCGGCGAAGAAGCCGGCACCATCGAAGAGGTATGCGAACCTTTCCTCATCCAAGAAGGCTACCTCATGCGAACACCTCGCGGCCGTGTCGCCACCGACCTCGCATATAAACACCTCGGACTCTTCAAAGGAGCTGACCAAGGCTCACTTTTCTAAATGACACAGTTATAAAAAAAAGAAATAGGTTCCTGGGGAGGGAACCTATTTCCAAATTAACCATTTAAAACTTAATCCTATGAAAATCAAAGCTTTACTCTCTCTTGCTTTGTTTTTTCCTTTTTACTTGCCCACAGACCGTAAACCTCACTGACGTTACCAGCCGTAATGAACGCGTTGATGTCGTTAGTGTTAATGTGATTCATCAACTTAGCAAATTCATCTTTTGTGAGAAGAGCCTCAATCTCAACCTTCTTCTGATTGCTGTAACCACCAGTTACATCATACATTGTAACACCACGCTGCAATTCATTGATGATGAAGTCCTGAATGTGCTTGTACTGTGGACTGATGATGCAGACACGTTTTCTGTTGTTCAAACCCGCTGTGAAGTAATCGACCACAATACCGTTGATCCATGTTCCAATCAAACCGATTACCACAATATTGAATGGGTTAATGGCAAAAGCCGTCAAACAGATAATTGTGCCTGCCACCGTCACCGATGCGCCTATGTCAAAGTGCATGTACTTATTGACTATCTTGGCGAGGATATCGAGACCACCTGTCGAAGCATTAATTTTAAACAAGGTGGCTTGTGAGAAACTGAGGATAAGCACGAAGCAGACCAGGTCGAACCAAGGGTCGCCCATCAACGATGAAACACCGTCTTGGAGCGCCACTGGTGACCATCCGCCTGTCGCAGCATCAAAGAAAGCACTCTTTTCTCCATACAATTTGGTGATGACCATCTGGTATGGTAAGTATTTCTCAAACAACGCTGTGAAAGGTCCTAATATCAAAGCGGTGTAAACCGTCTTGATACCAAACTCCTTGCCTATCAAGAAGTAAGCCAAGACAAGCAAAATGGCATTGATGACGAAAATCATCACTGACACCTCCAAATGCACACCGAACAAACTCTCCGAAACCGTCGCCAAAACGATTGAAAGACCGGAGATCGTACCGATGATAAGCTTGCTTGGTACTAAGAAATAGTGAACGCAGATGGCAGTCAATATCATGCCAAAAGTCATAATGAGAAACTCAACCCAGAATTTCTTGGTTGCTACGTAATCCCAAACTTGTTTTGCACTAACCATTTTTTAAAGTTTAAATGTTATTTTTCTACCATCTGTTTCGGGGTGCAAAAGTACATATTAATTTTAATGATATAACATTTTTTTGAAAAATTTTTAAGAATTTATATCGTATTGTTTTTCATAATGTTACATCTATTAAAATTCATTTTCTATGTTAATTTTTACCCCAACAAATCATTATTTATGATTAAAATTTACGCTTTTTTTAAAAAATTTCTTTCATTTTTTTATTCAATGATCACTTCATCGCAGAAAATCCATGATTTTTCACCTGCACCAACATGCCATTCCGGACATGGGCCAGGGTTCGTTGCCACCATTCTGACATAACGGGCTTTCATCCTTTTATTGACGTCAAGCTCTTGAATAACAGCATCTTCAGCGTCTTGAGCAATCTCGTTTTCAACCTCTCCGACTTTCTTGAAATTCTTGCCGTCTGTCGAGATAAAGAACTCAACTTTCTCCGGCATAAAAATCCAAGAGCCTTGATCCTGCAGGAAACTACCAGCCAAACGGGTGAGATTGGTTACCTCGCCAAGATCAACAGTAACGTCAACATCGACACCGTAGTAACCCTGCCACATACCGACGCGGAAATTGTCGTTACCGCGTTGTAAATCAATGAGTGCGATGTCACCACCAGCCTCATATTGGCTGCTGTACGGATTCTTAATACTAATCTTTCTGCCAGCGGCAATCTTCTTGAACGAACCTGACGCCACCATCGACGAACGGCCGTCGACAACAGCCACCGCGTTGATTTCAGTAGTCTTATCGATGGTAAATGGACCTTCATACTTTGTGGCACTGCGCACCGTTCCCTCCGTAGGATCCTCAACATCGAAAGCATAGTATATCACAGCATTCGGATCTGGATGCGTGATGCTGATCTCCAAATTATCGTAGAAAACGTAATTGTCAACATTAATAATTGGCGTTGTAACTATTTTATTTTCTGCGATATACATCACAGGGCAGTCTTTTTCATCGGTTGCCCATGTGGTGTTGCGGTCGCTAGTCATCACAAATTCAAGTTTACCGCCATTAAGCACCTCGTCGCAATATAAGTAACTGCGTTTCAACGTCTTACCATTCAATTTCACTGATTTGATATATCTATTCTCGTGCGACAGATTCTTAGCAATGATCTTGAATGTCTTGCCATTTTCGAAATTCAGCGTCATCTCTTCAAAATGTGGCACGCCAATGATAAACATTCCGCTCGCCGGAGTCACCGGGAAGAATCCCATGGCGCTCATCACATACCACGCCGACATCTGACCGCAGTCCTCGTTGCCGCAAAGGCCATCCGGCTGGTCCGTATATAGCTCATTCATGATTTGATTCACAATCTTCTGAGTCTTAACAGGTTTGCCAACAAAATTATAGAGATAAGCCATATGATGCGACGGCTCGTTGCCATGCGCGTACTGTCCGATCAAACCTGTGATATCCACTTGCTCACGACCGGTAAGGTCAGAAGATGTGTTAAACAGACGGTCAAGCATATTTTCGTATTCTTCTTTGCCTCCCATCATCTCAATGTGTGCGTTAACATCTTGAGGCACAAAGAAGTTATACTGCCAAGTATTAGCTTCTGTCAGCATGAAATTGACCTGACGCGGGTCGAATGGCGACACAAAACCACCGTTTTTGCGGCCGCGGAAGAACTTGGTCTCCGGATCGTATAGATTTTTGTAGTATTGTGCGCGGACGTAAAACTCATCGGCGATGTCCTGCTTGCCCATCTTCTCAGCCATACGGGCGATGCACCAGTCGTCGTAGGCATATTCAAGTGTGGTCGACACCGACTCGCCAGCCATGTCTGCCGGGATGTAACCGTATTTTTTATAAAATTCAAGGCCCCACATATCTTCGTTAGCTCTTGCCACCATTGCATTAAGCGCTTTCTCTGCGTCAAACCCAGTGATTCCGTTGATGTAAGCATCAGCCATCACTGGGATTGAGTGATAACCTATCATGCAATGTGTCTCGTTAGCAGCAAGTTCCCATGTCGGAAGCAATCCGCCTGTCTCGTAATTGTCTATAAATGTGTTGATTATGTCAACAGCACGCTTGGTCTGA
Source organism: Bacteroidales bacterium (assembly GCA_017549705.1). Lineage (GTDB taxonomy): Bacteria > Bacteroidota > Bacteroidia > Bacteroidales > F082 > Limimorpha. The sequence continues at coordinate 17,387 of JAFYNO010000042.1, forward strand.
ATCATATCGAGCAGCGGATTCTCGGTGCGGAAAGTATCCCATTGTGAGAAAACAGTGTATTTCGGACTGTCCGACTGGTGGATTTTCAAATCATGACCGCGGTAACGACCATCGACATCTGAGTAAAGGTTCGGCACTATAAATGAGTGATACAGAGCAGAATAGAATATCTTCATGTCTTTTTCGTTGGTGCTGTTCACCATTATGCGGCTGAGTTCCTCATTCCACGAATTATAAGTCTTTTCTGCCAATGCTTCTATATCGAAATCTGTGATTTCTGATTCAAGATTATTCTTTGCACCTTCCACATCCACTGCTGAGATGCCGATACGCATCACGAGAGGCTCGCCATCGTTCTCAAAATCAAAGGCATAGACAAGACCTTCTTCGTTTTGTTCGTATGCTTTTATAGGCTTTGAGAATTCAGCATAGAAATACAGATATTGGTCGCGAGCCCAATAGCCTGAACGGCGGAAACCACTGATGGCGTTATCGTTTTCAATTTTTGCCCATGCCTCGTAAATCTTTTCATTCGACAATGTCGATTCCTTCAAATCGAGGATAACGGCGGCATTGCCTTCCTGAGGAAAAGTGTAGCGGTGCATAGCCGCACGCACTCCCGAAGCAAGCTCCACCTTAATGTTATAGTCATCCAACACGACGCTGTAGAACCCGGGACGTGCCACTTCCGTCTCATGACGGAACGCCGAACGGTATTCATCTGATTTATAATGTTTTTCGCCAATTATAGGCATAAAACGAAAGTCTCCGTAGTCGTTACAACCCGTCCCGCTAAGGTGAGTATGACTAAAGCCAAGTATATGATTATCAGAGATATGATAGCCCGAGCAGCCATCCCAATCGTCCATCCTGGTATCCGGACTTAACTGCACCATGCCAAACGGCGCCGTAGCCCCAGGATAAGTATGTCCATGACCGCCTGTCCCGATAAATGTATCAACATATTTTACTGGTTCCTGATTTTTCTTCGTCGTACATGACGCAAAGAATGCTAAAACAATGATTAATAACGATATTTTTTTCATTTTTCATAAGATTTTCGATTTGTAAAATTACTAATTATTTTATTACCTTATTAAAAAAACTACATTTTTTGCAAAAAAAGGATGCACCTATTAAAATAATATGTATCTTTGCGTCCAAATTAGAAATTGAACACAATTATTAACAACTTAAATTATTAAACAAATGAAAAAAGTCTTTTTACTTTCTTTAAGCCTTGTTTTAGGCTTAGGTGCATTCGCACAGAAGAACATCATGAAGAATGATGTTAAAAAAGCAGAGGCTAAAGCTACTATTACAGCTGTTGGCAATGAGACAACAACAGAGGCTTCAGTTTATGCTCCTCAGGCTTCAAAGAGCGTAGTTATCAACAACAATCGCGGCATGCAAGACGCTGATATTTTGATGACATACTACGATCTTCAGTCAAACCAGTATGTTGCTAACCGTATGTATCAGTTACCTAACGGTAATGTTGCAGCAGTAGCTACAATGTCACATCAGACAAGCAACCAGAGTGTTACTGACCGTGGTACAGGTTACAACTTCTACAGCAACGGTGCATGGGATGCAGAACCAGAGGCACGTCTTGAATCATTCCAGACAGGTTGGCCTTCAATCGCACGTTATGGCGAAAACGGTGAAATTCTCCTCTGTCACGGTGGTAGTCACATGCAATACTTCATCAGAGAGACAGCAGGTGAAGGTGAATGGCAGCACGTTGGTAACCTCCCGGATTATCCAGCTGGCTATCCTTACACAACAAATTACCCAACATGGCCAAGAGTGGTCACATGCGGTCCTAACAACACCATCGTTGTAGCTGTTGCAGCTCTTCAGCAATCAATCAGCAGCGACGAGACAGATATCCGTACATACTTCGCTCGCACAGAGAATGCTATGGACCCTAACAGCTGGACATGCAGCTACGGTCCTCTCGAGAGCCTCGGCCTTGGCTATGAAGTTGGTTTCTTCTCAGCTGACGACTATGCAATGGCAGCTAACGGCAACAAAGTAGCCCTCCTTTACTCAGGTTGCATCACAAACAGCACATGGCTGTTCCAGTCAAACGACTGCGGTGCTACATGGACATCAACAAGAGTTTGGGAAGACCCATATGAAGGTGCCGATTTAGATGACCCTACATTCTTCTATAGTGACACATTATACAGACCAATGAACGGTGCTGTAGTTATCGACAACAATGGTGTTACACACGTTGCTCTCAACACATTCGAGATGATTCGTACAGAAAAGAACGAGCCAGGTTACTATTCATACTACTATGGTCGTGCCGTCGACGGTATCCTCTACTGGAACGACACTCAGGTCGCTCCTATCCAGTCACCTGATGGTAACCCACACCACGCAGCACGTCTCTGGTGGCCAGATCCGGAAAATCCGGGCTATGTCCACATGGATGCTGACTCAACAAGATGGATTGGCTTCATCCCTATGTATTATGATGAGGGCGGCGCACTTATTCCATGGGAAAACGACTATTTCTATCATGCAGGCAGTGAATATATTAGCAAGTTCTACGGTGCATCAGGTCACCCAGCACTCTCATGCGACCCAGAAGGCAACCTCGCTTGCGCATTCTCAACACCTTGCACAAAGCGTTTAGACCAAGAATCAGGTTTCTACTTCAGAACAATCATCGTAAGCTATCGCAATGCAGCTGATGGTTACTGGTTACAGGACGAGGAAGACCTCATGGAAGACTTCACTCTTGAATATGATGAAGCTACATTCACCATGGCAGTTCCTAACACAGTTAACGAGAAAGAGTTCTGGTTCGGATACGAGAAAGATGATAAGATCGGTTTCTGGTGGGGATCAAACGCTTCACAGGCTACAGCTTCAGAAAACAACATCAGAATCGTGAAACTCTTCCCAGGTGATGACGTTGAAGAACTTGAGGCTAAGGACGTTGTTTACAGCATCTATCCTAACCCAGCAACAGACTACATCATGGTAAGCTCAGCAATGAAAGCTAATGCAACCATTTCTTTCATCAACCTTGCTGGTCAGACAGTGAAGAGCTTCGAGAAAGATCTCGTAGTTGGTGAAAACAGCATCAACATCGACCTCGAAAGCGGTGTTTACTTCTGCACAATCAATGCTAATGGCTTCACAAAAGCTGTTAAAGTCGTTGTAAAATAACAACCCCTTTAACGGATAAGCGCTTCGCTGATAAAAAAGGATAAGCGCTTCGCTGATAAGGAGGATAAGAAAGGATAAGTCTTATCCTCCTTATTTTTAAAATATTAAACCAAAATAAAATTTATGGAATATTCATTCGAAAAACTCAAAGTCTGGGAAAAATCAAGAAATTTGGTTTGCTCTGTTTATTCATTATTACAAAAATTCCCTAAATATGAATTATTCGGTTTATCTGATCAAATAAGAAGAGCCGTTATTTCAATCCCATCAAACATTGTTGAAGGAAACATTAAAAAATCCGTTAAAGAAAGGCTACACTTTTTTGAAATATCATATGGCTCTTTACTAGAAGTCTATTGCCAATTAATTATCTCAAAGGATTTAGGTTATATAACAGAAAATGAACTATCCGACATTAAATCCAAGATAGATTATGTCAGTTATCTATTAACCCAATTAAAAAAAACTATTGAAACCAGTTACAACACAAATTGATCTCTTTTATCCTTCTTATCCTTCTTATCCATCTTATCCATCTCATCCTTCTTATCCTTCTTATCCTTTCCGAGTCCCCGTCAGGGGACGAGGAAACTAAAACCACCATTTACGATGCCTAAAGAAGAGCGTGAGCCCCGCTCCCATCGCAACCATCACTCCTACAATAATCCAAAGTGCGGTAGTGGAACCTTCAGGGATAAACGGAAACACCACATTCATTCCGAAAATTCCGGTGATAAATGTCAAAGGAAGTATAATTGACGAAATCAAAGTGAGAATCTTCATGATTTCGTTGGTTTTATTGGTCTGCATTGAGTCGAAAGTCTTCGACAAGCCCTCAATCAAGTCTTCGTAGTCCTCAGTCATATCCCATACCTTCTGATAGTAGTCGAGGATATTGCCCCAGTAGTCTTCCATGTACTCCACATCGCCGAAACCTTTAATCTGACCAGTTTCGAAAGCATGGAACACTCGCAGCTGAGGTTTGAAGATAGTGTTCACCGTTATGATATTCTTTCGCGTAACGCTGATTCTCTCGATGATCTTTACCTGTTTCGAGCCAAACAACTCGCGGTTTATCAACTCGAGGTCCAATCCCACCTTTTTTAATAAATAGAGGGATTCCATCATCAGTTTTTCGAATATGCGGTACAAAAGAATATCGGAAGTCTTGAGATTTGCCTCAAGTTCCTTCATGTCGCGTTCCTCATACTCATTGAAGAGCTGACTCACGTACCATGGTGATTTCTCGATGGTTATGATATAATCCTTGCCCCAGAAAAACTTCACCTCTTTGGTCTTGATGAATTTATTCTGACGGTCGAAATTAGGATACTGAAGAATCAGGAAGTAATAATCGTCGTAGATATCTATTTTCGGGCGTTGGTTGACTGACTTACAGTCTTCAATGTCCAAGGGGTGGAAATGGAATTTTTCCTTCAAAAATTTAAAGTCTTCATCCGCCGGATTTGTCACATGACGCCATTTCAGCGAGCCGATTGTCAGAGTCTCAATCATGCTTGTCCCCCTTTCTTATGTTAAAAAATTCTACATTCGATTATCGTTTATTACAAAGTTGCAAAAATACGGTAATTTTTTTAAAAAACAATCGTTTTTTTCAAAAAACGTCATTTGGTTTTTCTCAGGAACATTCCTGGTTGCACTTTACAGCTACCTTTGAAGAGTGTTTCGGTGGTGCGGAATCCTTCTTTATCGCGTTTTTTCAAGACGGTTTGTGCTGATTGTTCGAGATTTTTCAGCTTCAAATCATTATTGTTAAAGTAGATGTTATCCCACACTTTGTTTTTCACTACTTTCACCGTACCTTTCTTAACAAGTTCGTCTTTACCTGCATCATATTGATACACAACGAATTTGTCGTTATTTTCAACGCCTTCTTTTGTACCAATTCGTGCTGCGATACGCATTTTTTTAGGTGGCATCGGGTTTGAAAGTATCAAGCCTGTGCGTGCATGTTTTAGTTTTTTGCCTTTGAAGGTGGTGCAAGTCATGAGGTTACCTTTTTTATCCACTTGAGGCTCATAGTTGCAGGCGGCATCTTCGCCGAAGCCTTCGTCATTGTCCCAAATCATGCCTTTTTGAGCGATAGCATAGCCATAGAAATTGCCGTCGTCATCATAAACGCTGAACTGTTCACCTCCGCGAAGACCTTCTTTGGTACCAATTTTTGCTGTGATTTTCTTACCGTCAACAGTAATTCTGGCTTCCAGTCGCGGGCTGACGAGGCTATAGAAATCGAGAAGCGGCGTCCAAACTTTGAAAACGTCGTTACGGTTCTGCAAATCGACAAATACCTTGTTGAGGTTACGCACCATTGTCAGGTTGATAATCTGCTCAAAAGTTCTTGTCGCCGAGATAATTACAGTACTTGTATTTGACTGACAGTCAACATATTCCATCTTAAATTTATTGCTTGTCTCGATAAGTTTAGGATTTTTGAGAACTTCATTATTGAAAAAATACTCGGTTTCTTCGTCCCAAACGAGTTTATAGAGCCAAGTGTTTGAGCGCAATGTATATCCGTCTTTTGTGGCGTTATACACAGTGTTTGCTGCTGCTACAGCTATATCGCGCCAGAATTTAGCAGACTTAGGATCGGTTCCGTCTTTGATAGCTTTATTATAAGCGGCATCAGCAGTAGCTATTGCAGTCTCTCTTACCAACCTTGCAACTGGTTCATTCTCATAGAATTCCAATTTTGTGAATGTCATAAATGTGAACGGCAGAAGCTTCATTGACAATTCTTTTATTTGGACATCTCTATTGCGTTTGAGTGCTGACAACGAGAGGTTTTCATCGCCGGCATTCACTGTATAATAGCCACGGTTGAAAATGGTTTGCATATTAATCATCGCCTCTGGATTCTCAGGATATTCGATGTCGTATGCCATCTTTCCGTTCTGGTTATAGTTAAACCACTTCATAACCAATCTGTTAGCGATTCTATTCTTGTTGATATAGGTCATAATGCGATTTGCCATCTCTTTATCTGATAGCTTGTTATTTCCTCCGAGTTCCACTGTTCCAATATCAGCTCCGTGTTTGTTATATTGGTTCGGGAAGTTTTTCTGAGGATCCATGTAGTTGTTCCACGACTCATCCACAAGTTCCTTGTTAGGGAAATACTCTGAGTCGATATAGACCATCTCGAGGGAACTTCTCATATAAAAATATGTACCGTCTTCATTCTGTGAAATACGGTTTCCATAGTTTTGGGTCTGCGCTATCACGCTGACTGTCAATAAAATAGCGACTAATAAAGTAAATATCTTTTTCATAATATCAGATTTATTTCCATTCTAAAGTATTAATTAGGTGTATGACGTCGTCGGAGATAAACTTTATCACCGGCTGCATTGAGTCGTTGTTAGGATATATATTAAAATAAAGTGAGCCACGCATGAAATGCTGGGTGCTATCGGTGAGATAGAATTGCAGTGGTGATGCAACTCCTTCACCTTCAAGTGAATACACCAATCCAAAAACTTTTCTATCTCTATCGATAACGACGCTGTCGCGTATGCCTGTTGCTTTTGCTATATGCTTGGTAATCATGCGATAAGCATCTTCAACATATTCCGACAGGTTATGATTCACATTCTTATATGAGATATGGATTGTGCCTTTAAACTGTGGAAATTCCACGTTTACCCAGTCTTTTTCGTCGAGTGAATAAAAATCTGGAGTTATAGTGGCATATACGGGATATTCGAAGCTGTAGCGAGGCAGTGTGTCGAGCGTTACATATTGTTTTTCAGGCATATCAATACGGAAATAGCCACGTGGTTTAGGTTGCGGGGTTCTGTTTCCGCAAGCCACTGCCGTCAAGAGAAGTAGCAGCACTATTATGCTATTCCTCAGGTTTCTCATTATAAACAACTTTTATCTCGATAATCCTACGTTTGTCGGCTTTCTCGATTTGGAATGCAAACTCTTTGTATGAAGTTGAGAATCCGGCTTGTGGGATACGGCCTTCCATTTCGAGGATAAGGCCTGCCAGAGTATCGGATTCTCCTTTTATATCTTCGAAGTAGAACTCGTTGATATCGAATACTTTACAGAAGTCGACAAGGCTAGTCTGTGCTTGGAAGATATATGTTTTATCATCTATTTTCTTGTAATTTTGATTCTCGGCTACCACGTCGAATTCATCACTTATGTCGCCGACGATCTCTTCGAGCACGTCTTCCATGGTCACTAGGCCTGAAGTGCCGCCGTATTCATCGACCACGATGGCGATATGAATCTTTTTCGCGCGGAAATCTTGGAACAAGTCGTTGATTTTCTTGTTTTCCGGCACGAAGAATGCTGGTCGCAGCAAGTTTTGCCATTGAAAATCAGGTTCTTCGAGGTGAGGCAGCAAGTCTTTGACGTAAAGAATTCCCTTGATTTCGTCGAGAGTGTCTTCATACACTGGGATTCTCGAGAATCCGTTTTCGATAATGAGTTCTATGAGATGTTCGAATTTCGTTGTATATTTCACTGCAAACAGCTTGACGCGCGGCTGCATGATGTCGCTCACCTCTTTTTCACCGAATGTGGCTATACCTTGCAGCATGGAGCGTTCCTCATCGGGAGTTTCTTCTGCCGTTGTGATATCTACAGCTGTTGTCAAATCGTTGATTGACAAAGGATTGGCATTCTTTTTAGCCAATCGTTTATCGATTATCATTGTAGATTTGACCATCAGATTGCTGAGGGGCTTGAAAATTATCACGAGGACTCGTATTGTCGGGGCGAGTGCGGTAGTCAGTTGGCGTGCTTTTTTTGCTGCTGTTATTTTCGGTATCATCTCGCCGAAGATGAGCAGCAGAGAGGTGACGACCACCACATTTATAATAAATGCCCACACAGGATTTGCGGCGAGGTTGAACATCCGCGACATGATATAAACGGAGAAAATCGTGATTGTAACGTTGACCAAGTTATTGGTAATCAATATTGTAGCAAGAAACTCTTTTGGTTTATTGCGCAATTCAAGCACCAATTTATCGGCGCGTTTATCAGAATTTTCCATCTCGTTGATATCATTCGGGAGGAGTGAAAAAAATGCTGTCTCGCTAGCAGAGGCGAGTGCTGAGAACAGGAGTAGCACACATAGAATGATGAGGCAAATTGCCGTCACCCATGTGATGCCAAGGAAAAATGGAGTTTCAATCATGGGTTAGAATGGTAAATCGTCGCCATTATACTCCTGGCTTGGAGCTTGAGCCTCAACAGGTGGTTGATATTGTGGTTGAGGTTGTTGTGCATAAGCATTATATGAAGCATTAGGGTTTTGTTGCTGTTGGCGATTGCCGCTCAGGCTCATCATCTTATCCACAACAATCTCAGTAATATGTCTTGTAACATTTTGGTTATCAACAAATTGACGAGATTTTATTCTACCTTCCACATACATCTGGTCGCCTTTCACGTAATTACGGCGTTTGTCGGCAATATCTTGTGCGAGAGGGCCCCAGCTTACGAGGTTATGCCATTCTGTCTGTTCCTGCCAGTTACCGTCGCGGTCGCGATAGCGTTCTGTAGTTGCAAGAGACACTGTCATTTTCTTTGTTCCATTGTCGAAAGAAATCACTTCCGGGTCCTTTCCTAAATTACCGATTAAGATCACTTTGTTTAAACTTGCCATAGCACTAAATTTTTACTCAAAATACACATAAATTAATAATGCAAAAATAAGAAAAAAAACGTATGTGCAAGATAATGAATGAAAAAAAATTAATTTTTTTGTGCGTGATAAAAAAAATCTTTTTATTTTTGCAGCCTAAAAATTAGTAATCATAACAATTAAAATATTAAAGTCATGACAAAAGCTGAAATCGTAGCAAAAATCGCTGAAAAAACTGGTGTTGAAAAAGGAAACGCCCAGGCAGTTGTTGAGTCTTTCATGGAAATCGTGAAAGAAGCTGTTAAGAAGAACGAAGACGTGTATCTCAGAGGCTTTGGTAGCTTCAAGAGCAAGAAAAGAGCTGCTAAGGTTGGTAGAAACATCCGTGCCAACGGTGGCGCAGGTGCTCCAATCGTCATTCCGGAACACAACATTCCAGCTTTCAAGCCAGCTAAATCATTCATCAACGACCTCAAGTAATTTGGTCTTATAAACTTTTTGTATTATGCCAAACGGTAAAAAACACAAAAGACACAAAATGTCTACCCACAAGCGCAAAAAACGCCTCAGAAAGGATAGACATAAAAAGAAATAATCTATAAGATTAGTTTCTTACGGTAAACATAACACAGCATTGCTCATACCGATGTTGTGTTATTGTTTTTAAAATGATAATTAAACCTTTGTAATATTATGGACAACACAACCACAGTTCCGACAGTCAACAGAGAGCTTGTCATCAGTTCTGATGTTTCAGAGGTTAATATTGTTTTGTTGGAAGACAAGCAGCTTGTTGAGCTCCACAAAGAGCAGATCAACAGTAATTTCGCTGTAGGCGACGTCTATTTCGGCAGGGTGAAGAAGATTTTACCGGGCTTGAACGCCGCATTTGTCGATATCGGAAATCAGAAAGACGCTTTTCTCCACTATCTGGATTTAGGTCCGCAGATCAACTCATTGTTACAGTTTTCAAAGCTGGCGCATGAGGGCAAGACCGCACAGGCAGTGTTGAGTAAGTTTAAGTTGAGTCCTGACATTGACAAGACGGGTAAGATTTCGGACTTCATCCAGGCGGGAGACCAGATTCCGGTACAGATTGCGAAAGAGCCAATAAACACTAAAGGTCCACGTATCTCGGCAGAGATTTCATTTGCAGGACGATACATAGTGTTAGTGCCATTTTCGAACAGAGTATCGGTGTCGCAGAAGATTCGCAGCGGCGAAGAACGCAGTCGTCTTAAAAAACTCATTCAGAGCATACGTCCGAACAATTTCGGCGTCATTATCCGCACAGTGGCGGAAGGTAAGAAGGTTGAAGACCTCGACGCCGATATGAAGTACTTGCTCGGCAAATGGGAGCAGGTCACTGAATCGTTATACGGAAGCAAGGCTCCGGCTAAGCTTGTGAGCGAACTTGACCGTACCTCGGCGATGCTTAGAGACATCCTCAATGAGTCTTTTAACACAATAACTGTTGATAGTCAGTCTCTTTACGACGAGGTCAAGAGCTATATTGCCACCATCGCCCCGCAGAAAGCCGACATCGTGAAGCTCTACAAAGGCAAAGAACCAATCTTTGAGCATTATGGTGTTGCACGGCAAGTCAAGGGGTCGTTCGGCAGAATTGTCACAATCAGAAATGGTGTTTACCTCATCATTGAACACACCGAGGCGATGCACGTCATCGACGTGAACAGCGGCCATCGTGTGAACAAAGAAGCATCTCAAGAAGATAATGCATTGGCTGTCAATCTGGAATCGGCAGTGGAGATAGCGCGTCAGGTGCGCCTCCGTGACTTAGGCGGCATCATCATCGTGGACTTTATCGATATGCACGAAGCGAAACATCGCAAAGAGCTTTTCGAGAAACTCCAGCAGGAGATGGCGAAAGACCGCGCCAAGCACACCATACTCCCAGCCACAAAATTCGGGCTTATCCAGATCACACGTCAGCGTGTGCGCCCGGCAACGGAAGTCACCGTACAGGAAAAATGCCCTGTTTGCGACGGCACGGGCAAGATAAAACCGTCGTTAGTGTACATAGACGAGATTGAAAGCAGCCTCAAGTACCTGCTCCTCGACCAAAACGAGAAGGAAGTGACAATTCAGGTGCATCCTTTCATCTACGCCTACCTGACAAAAGGATTCTTCTCCATCAGAAGAAAATGGAGCTGGAAGTATCACAAAAAGATACATGTCAAGGAAGTCAAGTCGTTCCATGTCCTTCAGTACACTTTCCTGAATAAAAACGGAGACGAAATCACTTTCTAGCCATTAGCCATTAGCTAATAGCCATTAGTAACTAGCCATTAGTTGTTAGGTATCAAAGCCTAATAGCTAATGGCTAACTACTAATAGCTTTTTATTAAAAAATATAACCGATTATCAAAAATAAATTAGTATATTTGCAAGTTTAATATTCATTCTATGAAAGAGATTGTACTTAGCGGCATCAGACCGACAGGAAATTTGCATCTTGGAAACTATTTTGGCGCGGTGAAGAACTTCATTCGCCTTCAGGATAACTATAATTGTTATTTCTTTATTGCTGATTATCATTCACTTACAACACATCCTCATCCTGATGACCTTCATGGAAGAGTGCGTCAGATTTTGGTGGAATACCTTGCAGCTGGAGTCGACCCGGAAAAGGCAACGTTGTATGTGCAGAGCGATGTTCCAGAGGTCGTGGAGTTGTATCTTTTCCTCAATATGAATGCATATATTGGCGAACTCGAGCGCGTGACCACATTTAAGGAAAAAGTGCGCAAGCAACCTGATAACGTCAACGCAGGCCTACTCACCTACCCTACCTTGATGGCTGCCGATATCTTGATTCACAAGTCACAATACGTGCCGGTAGGTAAAGACCAAGAACAGAACCTCGAGAAAGCCCGTGACTTTGCAGCACGTTTCAACAACATATACGGAGTTGAGTATTTCCCGATTCCACAGGCATTCAACTTTGGCAATCAATTAGTTAAGGTGCCAGGACTCGATGGTAACGGCAAAATGGGCAAGAGCGAAGGCGAAGGCAACGCCATATTCTTGGCTGAAGACGACGCCTCAATCCGCAAGAAAGTGATGCGCGCCAAGACAGATAGCGGTCCGACCGAGATGAATCAGGAGAAGCCGGAACCAATAGCTAACCTGTTCCAGTTGATGAGCATCGTATCAAAACCTGAGACAGTGAAATTCTTCGACGACGCATACAACAACATGACCATCCGTTATGGCGACATGAAGAAACAATTGGCCGAGGACATGATTCAGTTTGTGACGCCTATCCGTGAGAAGATCCGTGAAATCGACGCCAACGACGAGTTCATCAATAAAGTAGCGAGAATGGGAGCGGAAAAAGCACGTGAAAGCGCGAGAAAAACTATTAAAGAAGTTAGAGAAATCATAGGATTTAAGCCTTTTTAAAAGATAAAGAGGATAAGCGCTTCGCTGATAAGATGGATAAGATGATTAATCACGAAAAGGTTCAGGAGAGGGCGGTTTTAGTGGCAGTAAGCACCTATGAGCAGAACCGCGAGCGCACGGAGGAATACCTCGACGAGCTGGAATTTCTACTGGAGACAGCCGGAGGAGTCGCCGTGGGACGTTTCGTGCAACCACTCGAACGCCCAAACAGCGTGACATATCTGGGAACAGGCAAGCTCGAAGAGCTGAAACAATATATCAAAGCGGAAGAAATCGACATGGCGATATTCGACGACGAGCTGAGCGCCACACAGATTAGAAACCTTGAAAACGAACTCGAGTGCCGCATCCTCGACAGAACAAACCTGATTCTCGACATTTTTGCCAAAAACGCAAAGACAGCCTACGCCAAGACGCAGGTGGAACTCGCTCAGTATCAATACATGTTGCCACGTCTGACAAGGATGTGGACCCACCTTGAACGTCAACGAGGCGGTATCGGAATGAGAGGCCCGGGTGAGACACAGATTGAGACCGACCGTAAGATTATCCGTAATAAAATAGCTTCTCTAAAAGAGAAACTCGAGGAAATCGACATGCAGAAATCGGTGCAGCGCAAGAATCGCCAACAGATGGTGCGCGTGGCATTGGTGGGATACACCAACGTAGGTAAATCCACGATAATGAACATGTTAAGCAAGAGCGACGTGTTCGCCGAAAACAAGCTTTTCGCCACCTTGGACACCACAGTGAGAAAAGTCGTGATTGAAAACCTGCCGTTTTTGCTGTCAGATACAGTAGGTTTCATCAGAAAATTGCCGACACAGCTGGTAGAATCGTTCAAGTCGACCCTCGACGAGGTGAGAGAATCCGATATTTTGCTACATGTTGTGGATATCTCGCATCCAGATTTTGAATCGCAGATTGAGACTGTGAACCAGACTTTGACAGACATAGGCGCTGGCGACAAAAAAGTCATTATGGTGTTCAACAAAATTGACGCTTATCAATATGAAGAAAAAGATGCCGACGATTTGACGCCAATCACCACGAAAAACTACACTTTAGACGATTGGAAGAAGACCTGGATGGCGAAAGGCAAGCCATGCATCTTCATCTCTGCAGCAGAAAAGATTCATTACCAGGAGTTTAGAGATCTGCTTTACAAAGAGATTCGCGACATGCACGCCATCAGATATCCCTACGACAACTTCCTTTATTAAGGTAATAATATGATTATCAACACACATAGCCACATCTACGACGAAGCCTTCGACGCCGATCGCGAAGAGGTTTTCAAACGTGCGCTTGAGGCTGGTGTGGAGATGTTGTTGCTGCCTAATTGCGATGAAAAAACCATCAAACCGATGATGGAGTTTTACGAGAAACATCATGATAATGTGAGAGTTATGATGGGATTACATCCGGAGGAGGTAAAGGAGGATTATAAAAAAACGTTGAAAAAAATTGAAACGTTAGTAGAGGATTTCTCCACTCCGCTGCGCTGCGGTCGAAATGACATGATGGTTGGCATTGGCGAAATCGGGTTAGATTTTTATTGGGATGACACTTATAAGAAAGAGCAGATTGAGGTGTTGAGTGAGCAGTTACATTGGGCGCAGGAGTTGGGACTACCAGTTTCGATTCATACAAGAAACGCTTTCCATGAGATGTTCAAGGTTCTTGACCATGAGCAGGATGGCCGCCTCGCCGGTGTAATGCATTGTTTCAATGGCACTTACGATGAAGCGAAAACCGCATTATCCTATGGTTTCCATCTCGGGCTCGGCGGCGTGATAACATATAAAAATTGTGGCGTCAAAGAGTTTTTGGCAGAGATTCCGATGGACAGAATCGTCCTGGAGACCGACGACCCGTATCTGCCTCCGGTGCCGTATCGCGGACAGCGTAACGAGCCGGCATATATCGTCAAGACAGCGGAAAAAGTGGCGGAGATTTATGGGGTGACGAAAGAAGTAATAATAGAACAATCAACAAAAAACGCAAAAAATATTTTCAAAATATGAAGAAACCTTCAATTTTAGTGCTTTACACCGGTGGCACGATAGGAATGATGAAAGACCCCAAGACTGGCAGTCTTGTACCTTTCGACTTCGGTAATATTTACGAGGATTTACCAGTGCTCCGTAACCTCGATTATGTCATTGATTTTTACTCGTTTGAGAACCTCATTGACTCGTCGAACATGACGCCAGAGTTTTGGATTGAGTTAGCGGAGAAGATTGAGGAAAACTATGAGAAATATGACGGTTTCGTGGTCTTGCATGGCAGCGACACCATGGCATACAGTGCTTCGGCATTGAGTTTCATGCTTGAAAACCTTGCAAAACCGGTAGTTTTCACGGGTTCACAGCTTCCTATGGGCATGGTGAGAAGCGACGGACGCGAGAATTTTGTCACCGCCATTGAAATTGCCGCATCAAAAATCAACGGAATGCCATGCGCGCCAGAAGTCTGTATATTCTTTGAGAATCAATTACTTAGAGGTAATAGAGCCACAAAGTTCAACGCTGAAAACTTCAATGCATTTTCATCGGGCAACTACCCGACTTTGGCGGATGTCGGCATTAAAATCAAATACAATAGAGAGTTCATTGCTAAGCCAAACGGCGGCAAGCTCATCGTACACAAAAAGTTCGACAGGAACGTTGGTATTTTGAAGCTTTTCCCTGGTATTACACATGATTTTGTAAAACATGCATTACACACTCCAGGTTTGAGAGGTGTCATCATGGAGACTTTTGGTTCGGGCAATGCGCCGACATCGGAGTGGTTTTTGGATGATTTGGCTGATGCTATCAGAAAAGGTTTAATCGTTTATAACGTCACTCAGTGTAAATCAGGATCAGTTGAGATGGGACGTTATGAGACGAGTTTAAATCTTGATAAGATTGGGGTTATCAGTGGTTACGACATCACGACAGAGTCAGCGCTTGCGAAAATGATGTATCTCTTGGGAGAAGGATTTAACAGAAGTGATATCAAGAAATATCTGCAGACCTCATTAAGAGGAGAGATGACGGTGTAATTATCTCGCGCAGATAACGCTGAATACACAGATTTTTTCTGTTCTTCCTCAGCGGGATAGCTTGCTGCGCAAGCTGCAGATTTTCGCAGATATAACTTGATAGGATTTTGCGTTTTCTGCGTTTTCTGCGTGAGCAAATATTGATAATCAATGTATTAAAAAATAATTACAAAAAAAGCGAAATAAAGTTTCAAATTTCTTGTTTATCCAAAAGAAATATTTTGTAATTTTGACACGATTTTCTGTGGAGTAGAAAAATCCCAGGGAGAGATGTCCGAGTGGTTTAAGGAGCACGCCTGGAAAGTGTGTGTACTTCAAAAGGGTACCGCGGGTTCGAATCCCGCTCTCTCCGCGGTGAAAGTTAAAAGTAGAAAGTTTAAAATAGAATCAGATTAAATATTAACAAATTAAAAAGTAGTAATTCAAAATTCAAATCATGAAAAAATTAATTGCTTTACTGACAGTTGCAGGTTTTCTGACATTTGGAATCAGCAACTCACTTCTTGCACAAGAAGAAAATGCACAACCAGTTGAGGCTCAGACCGAACAGGTAGTTGAGGCCACACAGACCAACCCATTGGCAGCTCCTGAGACAGACGCCACATTCCACGAGGTGTTGAAGAAACAGTTCATCGATGGTGGCTGGGAGTTCATGAGCATCATTTTGTTAATCTTGGTCCTCGGTCTCGCAGTGTCAATCGAGAGAATCATCTATTTAACATTAAGCACAACAAACACCAAGAAGCTTCTCGCCGAGTTGGAAGAGACTTTGAATAAAGGTGGTATTGAGAAAGCTAAAGACCTCTGCCGTGACACACGCGGTCCAGTCGCCAGCATTTTCTACCAGGGTTTGATGCGTTACAACGAAGGTCTTGAAGAAGTTGAAAAGGCAGTCGTTTCATACGGTTCAGTTATGACAGGTAACCTTGAAAGTGGCGCAAGCTGGATTTCATTGTTCATCGCATTAGGACCTATGTTGGGATTTATGGGTACAGTTATCGGTATGATCGCTGCATTCGATGCTATCGCAGCAGCTGGTGATATCAGCCCAACAGTTGTTGCAGGCGGTATGAAAGTCGCTTTGTTGACAACAGTGTTCGGTCTTATCGTTGCTGTTATCCTCCAGATCGCTTACAACTTCATCCTCAACAAGATTGAAGGAATCGTCAACGATATGGAAGACTCATCAATCACATTCATGGACATGCTCCACGCTTATTCAAAGAAAAACTAATCTAACAAAAGAAGAATCATGGTCGACAAATTAACAAAATATTGCAAATATTTGCTTATAGCCTTGATGGTTCTCAACGTCGTTTTCGGAATCATCACCATTGCCGGTGGTGAAGCCAGCGTCGGAACATTCATGGGCTTTGCATATTGCATGCTTGGATTGACTGTGGTTGCGATTTTGTTTGCACCTATTTATGGTATTGTAATCAATCCAAAAAGCGTAAAAACAATCGGTATTGTTGCAGCTATCGTGGTGGTGATTGCTCTTATCGCATTACTGCTTTCAAAGGGCGCAACACTTCCATTGGAGTATCTTGAATCAATGGGCGTCACACAGGGCACAGAGTCCTTCGTTGACTTCTTCATGGTATTCACTTACATTGTCGTTGGTGCTACAATCGCGGCTGTAATCTATTCAGCAGTTTCGAAACTCATTAATAAATAATAAGGAAGGAATTTATCATGGCTCGTAAGAAAAAGAAAGTACCGGAAATCAACGCCAGTTCAATGGCTGATATCTCTTTCTTGCTGTTGATATTCTTCCTCGTTACCACTACGATGGACACTGACAGCGGTATCACCCGTCGTCTGCCCCCAC
>JAFYNO010000043.1 GCA_017549705.1 Bacteroidales bacterium
GAAACAACTTGTACTTGACTATCAACTGTACCATCAGAGAATGAACAGGCAATGTGATGGCATCCTCATCGATCTTGTCACAGATGACTTTGAAGTGCGTCTTCTCAACCTCGTTCTGGGTTTTAAACTCCTTGCCGAAGAGCACGTAGTTCAGCACACCTAAGATCAACTTCATCTGGTCATCATCTGCGTAGAACTGGAGCGTCTTGATGAGCGCTGCCTGATTCCGCTTAGTGAGCCATTTAAAGAGAAACTCCTTCACCGACTCCGAACAAGCCGCAGCGATGTCCTTATAACGATTCTGCAATACCAGCGACGAATGGAGCAAGTCGCGAGTCTCACTGAGCCTTCTAACCATCTCCCCAAGCGTATCCTTGGTCTCATCAAGCTCCTTCGACTTCTGCTCAAATTCATACTCCAGGTTCCGAAGCGTCAACCTCATCGCCTCCTTCTCAGCCTTCATTTCCTCCAGCTTCTCCGTCTCAACCTGGGTCATTTCGACCTCCTTCTTATTTTTCTCAGCCATAATCTATAAACTCTAAACTCTAAACTTTAAACTATAAACTAATCATCTGTAAACCGTAAACTAAAGCCCCAGCTCCGCTGCAATCCACCCA
Source organism: Bacteroidales bacterium (assembly GCA_017549705.1). Classification (GTDB taxonomy): domain Bacteria; phylum Bacteroidota; class Bacteroidia; order Bacteroidales; family F082; genus Limimorpha. Next base: position 618 of record JAFYNO010000043.1, read on the forward strand.
TAGCACTGCGCCAGCACATAATCCACATCAGCACATCCCGTGAAGTGAACTTCATGCAGGCTGACAAATTCCTCTAAGTTCTCTGCCATTTCAATCTGCATGTCCTCATGAAAGCCCAGCAGCTGTTCGATTAACATTTCATGGAGTAAGGGGCTCACTTCTGGTGCCATTCTGTCCATGATCTCCTCCACCTCAGGTTTCAGTCCGTAATCAGGCATCAGATCCTGAACATCAAGAAACACCTCCAGTGTAATCCTCTTCATTACTTTTTTCTTTGTTCGCATTTTACCTTTTTAATTAATTGTTAATACTGTTGTTCGTGATGCTGCAGCTTTCACTCACATTTGCAACTTGTTTGCGGTGACAAGTGAAGTGCAAGGCGAACGCAGAGCCGAATTTATTCGAGCTATGCTGAGCCGAAGCCTTCACTCGCACTTGCAACTTGTTTGCGAGTGCAAAGGTAAAATGCGATTATGCGATTGAAAACTTCAAAAAAATCGAGGCTCTCAATCGCAAGCCAAAATGGCCCTCAAACCCTTTATTTATCGAGGAAAAAAATTTTTTTCATAAAAAAAATGCGATTGACTCCGAAAAGCCAATCGCAACATTTTCAATCGCAAAATAGTAGTTTTGCTCAGTTCTTGGTCACATAAATAGCAATCCATTCAAAGAAACATTGCTTCTTTCCATTGCCCATATATCTGGAAAAGGTACGTGCTTCCTTCCCTTCATAGCCAACAGACCTTGCGATGAAGTCATAATTACCCTTGATGACACCTGCATCCTTCAGGCATCCCAGGAAATAACCCTTCAGCATCTCACGCATTCCATACAATACTTGATGACCTTCTCCAGTTTAATAACCAGTTCTTTGGTCTGCCGCAGGTTATCTTTTCTTTTCTTAACCTGCGGCTTCAGTTCTGACGGAGCGTCCGTTGTTGTTTCTTTTTTCTTCATTGTTCTAATTCTTTTTTTGTTAATACTAATGCGGTTTTTGGTAAATGGTGATCAACTCAGCTCTTCTTTGCATTTTTTTGCTTTTTAGCCGCGGAGATATATAAAAGTGAGGGCACGTATCAACAACAGAATAATACTCGAGGGTTCCTACGCCCAATATCCTTAGTTGTGACCGCCGCCCTCGAGGTGAAAAATTCACACACGATGCGGTGGTCGCAATCTTTAAGGATATTTTAAAGAGGTTACCCTCTTGTAGGAATTCGAGTTTCTAAAGAATGCGACGAATACGCCATTTGACGTAACCGTGGTGCAAAGATAATCAATCTTTTCGAATTAACAAAGGAAATCACATAGTTTTTCATGTTGGATCAAAAAATCATCAAAAAGTTTGGTCATTTCAAAAAAACTCTGTATCTTTGCCCCTGAAATCTTTATTAATATCATTAAATCCGTTTTACTATGGACGAGTTACAAAACATCCAGGACAAAATCTACGTCATCCGCGGCTATCGAGTAATGCTCGACTTCGACCTTGCAAAACTCTATGAGGTAGAGACTAAAGCCCTAAATCAGGCAGTTAAAAGAAACCCAAAACGTTTCGAGGGAGAAGAATTCATGTTCCAACTCTCTGATGAAGAGTGGAGATCTTTCAAAGTAGATTTCTTCAAATCTTATCATCCTGAAAATGAAGGAAATACAAATTTGCGGTCACAAATTGTTACCGCAAACTATATCAAGAAACAACGCTTTTACCCTTATGCATTTACAGAAATCGGGGTTGCTATGCTTAGCAGTGTCCTAAAATCCGAAGTGGCTATAGAAGCCAATCGTAAGATTATGAAAGCCTTCATTGCTTACCGCCACTTGGCAGAACTGCCTCTTGCTGCTACCTATCTTGACCTGAGAAAACAAATCGAGGATCTCAGAAACGAGGTCAACGACATCCTTGCTGATCAGAATGATATCAACGAGAGTACTCGCGCTCAACTCGATGCCATTAGCACTGCCCTGGCAGAGCTGCAAGCTTCAAGGTCGCAAAATGCGACCTTAAACAAACGTCGCCCCATTGGCTTTGTACAGCCAAAGGATGAAGATGAAACGTAACATCAGATAAACCCCATACACGTCGTGATGACGCTTGTCTTTTTCATAAGTATAAATTTAAGGTTAACAAATTCATCAGCTCGCAGCGGCGAGCTTTTTTTGTAAGCAGCACTCTTTACACGCAGAAAAAGGACAAATTTGCGGTCGCAATTTGCGACCGCAAAATATCTTAACCTGTAAAAACTCCTAGC
>JAFYNO010000044.1 GCA_017549705.1 Bacteroidales bacterium
AAAAAGATATGTCAAAGAAAGTTAAAGACGCACGCATACAAGTGATTTTGGAGTGCACAGAGCAAAAGGCGACAGGCATCCCGGGAACTTCTCGTTACGTTACAACGAAGAACAAGAAGAACACCCCAGAGAGATTGGAACTCATGAAATACAACCCAATCCTCAAGAAAATGACTCTTCACAAAGAAATTAAATAACATAGGATATGGCAAAGAAGGTAGTTGCATCATTGCACACAGCAGGTAAGGAATTCACAAAGGTCATCAAGATGAAGAAATCAGAGAAGACTGGTGCTTACTATTTTGAAGAGACCATCGTTCCTATTGATTCTGCACAGGAATTCATCGCAAAGAACTAATATAAAGTTTTTTGATGTGATTTAGAAATAGCTTTCCCGTCTCGGCGGGAGAGCTTTTTGTGGTTAAAAAATTATTGAAATGGGACTTTTTTCATTTTTCAAAAAAGATAAAGACGCTAAAGAAGACCTGAACAAAGGCCTTGAGAAGACCCGTACCAGCGTTTTCGACCGCATCTCAAAAGCGATTATTGGAAAATCGACTGTTGATGACGAGGTCTTGGACAATCTTGAGGAGATTTTGGTGACATCTGATGTTGGAGTTGATACCACTTTGAAGATCATCGACCGTATCCAGAAACGTGTGGCTCGTGATAAATATTTGGGAACCAGCGAGTTGAATAGAATCCTGAAAGAGGAAATCGCATCGCTTTTGCAGGAAAACAACTCGGGCGACGGAAGCACTTTTGAGCTTCCAGAGGATAAGAAACCTTACGTTATCATGGTTGTGGGCGTGAACGGTGTGGGCAAGACCACCACTATCGGCAAACTGGCTTACAATTTCAAGATGGCAGGCAAGAAGGTGATGCTCGGAGCCTCCGACACATTCCGTGCGGCCGCTGTCGACCAGCTCAAGATTTGGGCCGACAGGGTAGGAGTGCCGATTGTCTCGCAAGGCATGGGCGCCGACCCGGCATCTGTTGCTTTCGATACAGTGAAATCGGCTGTGGCACAAGACATCGACGTAGTTTTGATTGATACAGCCGGCCGTCTGCACAACAAAATCGGCTTGATGAACGAGCTTTCAAAAATCAAGAAAGTGTGCCAGAAAGTCATCCCGGATGCACCACATGAAGTGCTGTTGGTTTTGGACGCTTCGACAGGTCAGAATGCTATCGAGCAGGCGCGTCAGTTTATCGCCGCTACCGAGGTTAATGCATTGGCGCTCACCAAGTTGGATGGCACAGCCAAGGGCGGTGTGGTTATAGGCATCTCCGACCAGTTCAAGATTCCGGTAAAATACATCGGAGTGGGAGAGAAAATGGAAAATCTCCAGATTTTCGACCGAAATGAATTCGTCGACTCATTGTTTAAATAATGGTTCTCGTCATTTCGACCGGAGCCGTTAGGCGTAGCGGAGAAATCTCATTTAATTGCAGGAGATTTATCCATTCCGCTTCGCTTCAGTCGAAATGACAAATAAATGCATATGAAAAAACCGATACTAAATATTGTCACCCTCGGTTGCTCGAAAAACAAAGTCGATTCGGAGCATCTGGCAGCTTTGTTGAGCGACACATATAAGATAGTTCACGATTCGGATGATAAATCCGACGTGGTGATTATCAACACCTGCGGCTTTATCGGCGACGCCAAAGAAGAGTCGATTGACACCATTTTGGAATATGCCGAGCCGCGTAAAGCAGGTAAAATCAAGAAGTTATATGTGATGGGCTGCCTCTCTGAGCGTTACAAGAAAGAGCTTCGTGCCGAGATTCACGAGGTGGACGCTTTCTTTGGTGTGGAGCCGGTTCAGAGTGTGGCTGCCGAGATTCTGAAATCTGATTATCATCAGGATTATTGCTGCGATAGAGTGCTATCGACGCCTTCGCATTATGCATATCTGAAAATTTCCGAGGGCTGCAACCGTCACTGCGCGTTCTGCGCCATTCCGCTGATTCGCGGCGACCATAAGTCGGTGCCTATGGAAAACCTTGTCAAAGAGGCTGAAAATCTGGCTAAAAAAGGAGTTAAAGAGCTGATTCTCATAGCACAAGACCTAACATATTACGGATACGACATTGACGGCAAGTCGCATATCGTCGAGTTGGTGCAAAAGCTTACCGAAATCGACGGCATTGAGTGGATTCGTTTGCATTACGGCTATCCGCTGGGCTTCCCGGTCGAGTTGCTCGAGTTGATGCGCGACAACCCGAAGATTTGCCATTATATTGATTTGCCTTTGCAGCACATCAGCACGCCGATTTTGAAGGCAATGCGTCGTGGAGTGACACGTGAGCAGACCATTGAATTTGTTAAGAAGGTGCGTTCATACGTTCCTGACATCGCTTTTAGAAGTACGTTTATCGTAGGTTTCCCGGGCGAGACCGAAGATCAGTTTAACGAGTTGATTGATTTTATCAAGGAGATGCGATTCGAGCGCGCCGGCGTTTTCGCTTACTCGGCCGAAGAGGGCACTCCGGCTTACGAACTTGAAGATGATGTGCCTGAAGAGGTGAAGAAGGCGCGCGTCGATAAGTTTATGGATGTGCAGCAGGATATCTCGTTGGAAATCAACCAGAAACGTCTTGGCAGAACAGAACGTGTGCTCATCGACCGCACCGAAGGTGGCTACTATGTCGGTCGCACTCAATATGACTCGCCGGAAGTCGACGACGAGGTGCTTATCTCAATGAAAGACAACGATTTGCAAATTGGCAGTTTTGTCAATGTCAAGATAAATCAAGCTGATTATTTTGATTGCTACGGAGAGGTTTTACATGAACAATGAAGTGGAATGAGAGAATAAAAGATTATGCTTCTACTTTGGTCGCGTCAAAGTGGTATTATCTCTTTATTCTTTTCTTATCATCGTTATATGTAATTGTTTTTTCCAGAGCGACTTCTCCATTGTATGCGTATGTGGGCTATGATGCCGCCATCTTCAAACAGATGGGAATGGCAATTCTTAAAGGCAAAACCATCTATCTTGATTATTTTGACAACAAAGGTTGCCTTTTATATTTCCTGCATGCACTCTGCTTGTGGCTCGGTGGCGATTTCGTAATCCTGATTTTTCAAGCTATC
>JAFYNO010000001.1 GCA_017549705.1 Bacteroidales bacterium
CGGATTGCTACTATTGCTTGCCTATTTCGTGATTCCGCTGGTGCTTTGGATAAAAACAAAGACATTTGACATGCTATATTTCTCGTTTTTAATGATGATTGGCTTCAATGCGCTATTCGAATCGGTATTCGAAGTTCAGCTGGGAATCATATTCTTCTGCTTCTTCAACTCGTTACTGTTTACCCTCTCATTTCGACCTGAGCCGTCAGGCGTAGTGGAGAAATCTTCGACTAATGAAAATTATTAAACTATGAAAAAATATTTATTATCAATTTCTTTAATTATTCTTGGATTGGCAGCCAGATCTCAAGAACTCCTCATTCCTCTCAACGACGACTATGAGATGGAGTTGCAAACCGCCGCTTACAGCTCTGATTATCTGTTCCATACTGCTATGAGAGGCTGGACCGAATCGCAGTTTAACAGAATACTTAATCTTGACAGTATCAATGATTTATATCGCATTAAGATCAATAAAAAAGGCAAGTTTTCAAATTATATCCTGAATTCGATTTTCAATGACGATTTCATCAGATTGAAAGACGATGATTATTACGTGGCAATCAATCCGTACATTGATTTTCAGCTTGGTAAGGCTGGTGATAGAACCACTTGGGTGAACACAAGAGGCGCTGAAATCAAAGGAATAATAGGCAAAAACTTCGCTTTTTACAGTAGCATAAAGGAAAATCAGGCGGTATTTCCAGAATATGTTGACAATTATTGTGCAAAAGTTGGCGTAGTGCCGGGTCAGGGATTTGCTAATAAATTCAAAAAACAAGGCAGAGACTTTACCAATGCGTCAGCCTATTTGTCATATCGTCCTGCAAAATGGCTCGACGCAACTTTGGGTTATGGCAAAAACTTCATCGGTGATGGCTATCGCTCGTTGATGTTATCGGACAATGCTGCAAACTACCCGTATTTTAAGGTGAAAGCCGAGTTTTGGAGAATACAGTATACCTGTCTCTATGCTCAGTTGGAAGACAGATACACTAAAATGGCAGATAACACATGGGCTCGCAAGTATGCCGTCATTCATTTTCTTGATTTTGCTATCACAAAACGTTGGAATGTTGGCTTCTTCGACGCTGTTATGGCTGCCGCTCAAACTCACCAACAGGTGATGGTTGGCGATTCAACATACACCACCATCGACATGAAGCGAGGCTTTGATTTTCAATATATTAACCCGATTATCTTCCTTCGTTCAGCAGAATATTACGCGGGATCTTCACCTGATAACGCCTTGTTGGGTATCAACATGAGCTATATCATTGGAAGGCATACTACTATCTACGGACAGTTCGTGCTTGACGAGATGACGGTAAAGAGATTTATCGCTATGAAAGGATACAGCGCAAATAAACAAGCATATCAACTCGGTGTTAAGAGTTACGATTGCTTTGGCGTGAAGAATTTATTCTTGCAATTGGAAGGAAACATAGTGCGTCCATATATGTATTCGCACACTCCGCAAGGTACTGGAAACTCAGTGGGTGAAGACAACTACGCACATTATAACGAGCCGCTGGCGCATCCTTGGGGAGGTAACCTCTGGGAGGCAGTCTTCCGTGCACAATACAACTGGAAACGCTGGTATGTGCAGTATAAACTGAACTATGGCCAGTATGGCGACGACTGGGATGTGGAAAATAACGTCTGGGCGAATTACGGTCACAATGTGTATAATGACTACAAAACAGCTATTCCGTTGGATTTTGATGAAAATGGTAACGATACGAATGATGGACATTATCTCCTTACCGGAAGAAAGACTACGGTGATGATTAACGATATTATCTTGTCATATTTGGTTAACCCAAGATATAATATGAACATCTTTGCTGAAGTGACGCAGCGTAGTTTCAAGGCGCAAGGTCTTGAAGATCAGAACAATTTCATCATCAGTTTTGGTATTAGATCGAGTTTAGACAGAAAATATTACGATTTTTGATTTTAAGATATGACATTTAGAAGAAAAATTACTGATTTCATACAGGCTATCATGATGAGAAACAGCTTCACCGCTGATTTAATCATGAAAGTAAGTTATAGGCACCATTCGGGTCATAAGCTGAACCTTGAAAACCCAAAGACATGGTCGGAAAAGCTTATTTGGCTTAACAAATATTGGCAGCCTGAGTTGAAGTCGATAGGTGCTGACAAATATGCTGCTCGCGATTACATCAAAAGTAAAGGTTTGGATGACATCTTGCTAGATCTTTATGGAGTTTGGGATGATGCAGATAAGATTGATTTTGAAGCACTTCCGCAGCGTTTTGTGATGAAATGCAACCACGGCTGTGGATATAACATCATTGTTGAGGATAAGAGTAAACTTGATGTGAAGAAGAGTGTGAAGCAGCTCAAAGAATGGATGAAGGTTGACTGGGGCGCAAAGACTCCTGAAAGACATTATCATTTCATCAAACCAATGATAATTTGCGAGCAGTTTTTGCCGGTCAAGGATTACCGCGACGTGAAAGATTACAAAGTTCATTGCTTCAACGGCGAGCCAAAGTTTATTGGTGTTTGCTACGATCGCGATATTGTGACAAGACATTCTAAGGGCGCTATATACTCAACTGATTGGAAACGTCTGTTTTTATTGAAAGATGACGATCCGAACGATGACGGAAACGTTGAAAAACCCGAAGCTTTGGAAAAAATTCTCTATGTTGCGAAGAAACTGTCTGAAGGCATTCCATATGTGAGAGTCGATTTATACGCCGTTGGCGAGCGTGTCTTCTTCGGAGAATTGACGTTCTCGCCAGATGGCAACGTTTTGGATCGCGAATATACCTACGAGACAACAGTCGAGATGGGCAAATACATTGATTTACCTGAAAAAATAAGCAGAAAATGGTAAAAAAGAAACAACTAGTAGTCTGCGGAGGCGGCAGCAGCGCCCATACGCTGATACCGTTCTTGAAGGATTCCGGATTTGAGGTGTCGATATTCACTTCAAAACCCGAGAAATGGCATCACACCATTGAGCTTCAATACCAATCGCCTGATGGTAAGGTGCTGGAGACGTTTTCCGGACCGCTGAAAAAAGCATCAAACAACGCAGCGGAGATTATCCCGGATGCAGACTACATCGTTTTTTGCATGCCAGTGCATAAATATAGAATCGGTCTTGAGGAGATAGCACCATATATCAACAGAAACAAGACCGTTTTCTTGGGCACGATGTACGGACAAGGCGGCTGGAACTGGATGGTTGACGAGATAAAACAAAAATATTCGTATAACAACATCGTAACATTCGCCTTTGGCTTGATTCCTTGGATCGCAAGAACTATCGAATACGGCAAAATCGGTGTGACATACGGCTGCAAGGCCGCTAACTATGCCGCTTGTTATCCTAAATCATATTTCAAACAGATCGACGAGGAGTTTTTCGAGAACATATGCAAAAAATGGTTTGGCAAAGGCGCTGTGGAGCAGAGCGAGAACTTCCTCTCGCTGACATTATCTGTTGATAATCAGATTATCCACACTTCCAGATGCTTTGGCTTGTATAAGGTTTGCGGCCGTTATTGGCAAAATAAAGCTGATGTGCCAATGTTTTATAGAGATTACGACGACGTCTCAGCCAATCTGCTTGCCGATTTGGATAAAGATTATACAGAGATTCGAGAAGAGATAAAACGACGTTATCCACAGAAAGACTTCAGATATATGCTTGATTATCTGGCACTTGAACGTTTTTCGTATCAGTCGCATAACACAGATATCAAGGAGTCGTTCATCAACTCGCAGACGCTGGTAGCTATTGGAACGCCTGTGATTCAGGATAAAGAAGGTTTATGGGAGATAGATATCAACCATAGATTTTTCATGGATGATATATATTACGGCAACTGCATCGCAAAATGGATGGCCGAGCAGCTAAAGATAGAAGTACCAACCATTGACGCTATTTTACGTTGGGCTCAGATGGTTCGCGAGGAAAGGATTATCGACGGCGCCGGTCGCTTGATGGTTGATAAAAAAGACCTTAGCACACCGTACAAATCGGGAGTGCCGTGTTTTTACGGATTTAAAACTATAGAGGATATTATAGACTGATGTCGTTAGGTCAACAGACGGTTAGTGGAGTGGCTTGGACCACGGTGCAGCGATTTGCTTCGCTTTTCTTGGCGTTTGTGGCGAATCTGGTGCTTGCACGTCTGCTGTCACCCGACGATTTCGGATGCATCGCCCTGCTGATGGTGTTCATCTCGCTTTCGCAGATATTCGTCGATGGAGGATTTGGGGCGGCCCTGATACAGAAAAAAGACCCGACACAAGATGATTATTCAACTATTTTCTACTGGAATCTGCTGCTCGCCATCGGTCTGTATTTCTTGCTGTTCTTCGTTTCGCCTGTTATTGCTAGATATTACAATATCCCGATTCTAAAAGATATCTTAAGAGTTCAAGGACTGATCATTATCCTTGATTCTTTGGGACTTGTTCACAAAAACAACCTTCGTAAGACACTGCAGTTTAAGAAGATTTCGCTGATAGTATTGGGTGCTAATTTTGTGGCTGTTGTGGCAGCTATCACTATGGCTTACAATGGTTTTGGAGTATGGTGCCTCGTCGCGCAACAACTGCTGATAAGTGGCATGACAACAGTCTTGTTTTGGATCTTCAACAGATGGAAACCGACGCTGGTATTCAGTAAGAAATCATTCAAAGAGCTCTTTGGCTTCGGAGGATTTATCTTGCTTTCCAATATGATAGTTACGTTTACCAATGAGGTTCAATCACTTATCATGGGTAAGCTTTATACTGCGCGAGACGTCGGACTCTATTCGCAGGCACGAAAATTCGAATCGATAATGTCTGGCACACCATCAACAGTTGTGAATCAGGTGACTTTTCCTGTCTTTTCTAAATTCCAAAACGACATTCCACAGCTGACGACTATCTTGCGAAGAATCACAAAGGTTATGGCTTTTGTTGTGTTCCCTGCGATGATACTAGTCATCTTGATAGCAAAACCCGCTATCGTGCTGATGCTCACCGATAAATGGGTTGACTGCGTGCCTTTCTTCCAGATATTGTGCATCGGAGGTATGGCAGAGGCGCTTGGTGACATCAACTATAATGCTGTTGCGGCTATCGGAAAGAGCAGGGCTTTATTCAGATGGACGTGTATCAAATCGGTGTTGGGATTGCTTCTGATTATTGGAGGCTCGTTTTTTGGTATCAGAGGAATTATTTGGGCAGTGACAATTCGCTTTTACCTTGTTTTCTTGATACATGCATCGTTGGCTGCGCATTATCTCGACTTCAGCATCTTCACACAACTAAAGGATTTGTTTGAGATAGCACTGGTTTCTGCAGCAGCCGGAGCTTTGGCATATATCGTAAGTACCAAGTTGTTTGCTGGAATTAATATGTATTATCTCGCAGGTATTCAGATAGTTATATATGCTATAGGTTATTCCTTGCTGGCGTATGTGTTCAGTCGAGAAATGTTTGGAGAAGTGAAATATATAATCGGAATGTTTTTGCATAAAAAAAGATGAAGATTTGTTGCATTTTCAATATGGCCCCGCATTATCGTATGCCGATCTTCTCGCAGATGAGCGAGAATTTTGACTGCGATTTTTATTTCGGTGACAAGATGCAAAATCCGATTAAAAAACTGAATTACAACGAGTTAAATGGATTTAAGAAAGAGTTTCATAATGTGTTTATTATGAACACTTTCTATTGGCAGAGGAAGTCTGTTAGGCTGGTGTTCAAAGATTACGATTATTTCTTGCTTAGCGGAGAGCCTTTCTGCATATCATATTGGTTTATCATATTGATAGCTAAGCTGTTAGGAAAGAAAACTGTTACTTGGACACACGGCTTTTACGGAAGGGAAGGCGGAGTGAAAAAGCTGGTAAAGAGAGCATTTTTCAAGCTTTTCTCAAAGATTATGGTCTATACCGATTATGCCATCAATTTGATGAAACAAGAAGGCATAAGCGGAGATAAGATGTTCTGCATTGCGAACTCGTTAGATACTGATAAACAGTTGGTTATAAGACAAAAGCTGACAAAGACGAATATCTTTTCATCGCATTTTGGCAATGATGATCCTGTGGTGTTTTACATCGGGAGGATTCAGAAAGTAAAACGATTGGATTTGCTTGTCGAGAGCTTTAAGAAGCTTAAGGATGAAGGTGTGAAATGCAATCTCGTTATCGTTGGAAAAGATGATGAAAATGTAGATTTGCCCAAGATTATCAGTGAGTTAGGACTAGAAAACTCGGTTTGGTTATATGGCCCTTGCTATGATGAAGAAGCCATCGGTGAGATGTTTTACAATTCAGCAGTCTGCGTTTCGCCTGGCAATGTAGGCTTGACATCCATTCACGCATTAACATATGGTTGTCCTGTGGTGACGCACAACAATTTCCCGTACCAAATGCCTGAGTTTGAAGCAATTACGCCTGAGGTGACAGGCAGTTTCTTTAAGATGGACGACGTTGACGATATGACAGAGAAGATAAGATTTTGGCTTGAAAAAACGTCGGAAGAGCGAGAAAAAACAAGAGAATCAGCGTATCTTACGATTGATTCGAAATGGAATATACATTATCAAATTGAGGTAATGAAAAAAGTGTTTGAGTGATGCCTAAGATTGTTCAGATAAATACCGCATTAAACTGTGGCTCTCACGGAAGAATCGTGGAGCAAATCTCGCATGTGGCTGCTGAGAGAGGCTTCGAGACAACCATAGTGCATGGAGCGCGTTATGTGAACAAATCGGAATTCACTGATGTTCAAACGACTACAAAAAAGCAAGAATTAGTAAATGGCGTTTGGAATTTCATATTCGACACTCATGGATTAGGTTTAAAATGTGCCACTAAGTCGCTGATAACCAAGCTTGAGGAGATAAAACCAGACATCGTTCATCTACATAACATCCACGGGTATTATCTGAACTATCAGATTTTGTTTGATTACTTGAAAAATATCTGCGTTCCTGTTGTTTGGACCTTGCACGACTGCTGGAGCATGACAGGACACTGCTCCCAATTTGAGAACTATAATTGTGATAAATGGAAAACCCAATGCCATGATTGTCAGTATCTTATGGATTGGTATCCGCGAGCGATAATCGATAGGTCGAGAAAGAATTACGAGCTGAAAAAGCGTTGTTTCACATCGCTTGAAAACATGACGATAGTACCAGTTTCGCATTGGCTGGAAAATGTTGTGAAACAATCGTTTTTAGCAAAATATCCAATCAAAGTCATCAATAACGGCGTTGATACACTGTCGTTTCGACCAATTATTCCTACGTCATTTCGACCGAGCGAAGCGAGCGGAGAAATCTCCTCCAATCAAAAATTCAAAATTTTAGGAGTAGCTTCCAACTGGGACAACGACAAAGGTGTCCAAGAATTCATTAAATTATCGTCAAATCCTGATTATCAGGTGATTATGATCGGTGTAAAAAACGAATTGAAGAAAAAGTTGCCACAGAATATAATTGCAGTGTCCCGCACAAACAATCAAAACGAACTCGCTGAATATTATTCAATGGCAGATGTTTTTGTCAACCCGACATATAAAGACACCTTCCCGACAGTGAATTTGGAGGCGTTGGCATGCGGAACACCAGTGATTACTTACAAAACTGGAGGTAGTCCAGAGTCAATAACTCCTGAGACTGGCATCGTAGTTGATAAAGGCAATTTCGAACAGCTTTGCGAGGCGATTGATATCGTTCGCAACAATGGAAAAGATTATTACTCAACGAATTGCAGAGAAAGGGCAGTGAAATTTTATAATAAAGACGATCGTTACAAAGATTATATCGATTTGTATGAAAATATCATTGATAACAGCGACATATAACAGTGCCGAGACCTTACGTGACACCATGCAAGGCGTTCTTAATCAGACGTTTAAGGACGTGGATTATATCATCGTGGATGGAGGCTCGAAAGATACCACAATGGATATTGTGAAAGAGTTCGAGCCTAAGTTTGAAGGCCGTTTGCGTTGGGTTTCGGAGAAAGACAAAGGCATTTACGACGCTATGAACAAGGGTGTGAAGATGGCTCAAGGCAATATCGTTGGAATTTTGAATAGCGACGACTTCTTCGCCTCTGATCATGTGCTTGAAAAAGTGAACGATGCCTTTACGGAAAACCCAGCAATTGATGGCATATACGCTGATGTACGTTATGTTGATTGGAACGATACAAGTAAGAAGGTACGCATGTTTTCAGGTAAGGACTTCAAGCGCGAAAAACTCTGTTGGGGCAAGATGCCACCGCATCCGTCGTTTTATGTAAAACGCGAGTGCTACGACAAATTTGGGTTATATAGTCTCGACTATCCAATTTGTGCCGACTATGATATGTTTGTGAAGATGATATGGGAAGGCAATATTAACACATTGTATATCAACGATGTTTTTGTAAATATGCGTAGCGGCGGCACCTCATCAAACGGCATCAAAGTTCATAAAAAAATCATGAAAGAAAGGATGCTGTGTGTGCGCGAACATAAAATGCCAAGCAATTTCTTCATGCAAATATCACGTTATATTGAGAAAATATTCAGTTTTTGGAAAAATTAAGAGTCATGAGATATACAAGCAAAATCTGGTATCGAAGTTTTTATAACATCCTGGTAACATTAGTGATGATAGCTGTTTTCAGCTATTTCTGGTACACGGAGTTGAATGTTCTCCTTGAGAAGGAGTTCTTGATGAAAGGTAACTATTTGACTATCATGGTATATGGCGTGATAGTGATGCTGTTCATAGGACTTTTTGGAGGCTACAAAATCGGAATCAGTAAAAAATCGCATATCTTGCTGTCGCAGGCGATGGGTCTCTTGTTTGCCGACGGTATTCAAGTGATAATCACAGTGTTGATGGTCGGTTATCGTCACCTTATCATGTCGATCATCATCACCATGGCGAAAGTCTTCTTGATACAAATTGTGGGAATATTTATACTTGCCATATTCCTTATATCGTTGTATTTCAAGATATTTCCACCTTATCGGATGTTGCATATTCGCGGAAACCACGACAATAGTCTTGTTGCGAAGTTTAATACTCGAAACGACAAATATGTCATCAAAGGCGAGATGAATTATGACGAAGGAATCGAGAAAATCAATGAGGCGATTGACGCTTACGATGCAGTGATTATCAACGATGTACCGACGGAAACCCGCAACCGCATCTTGAAATTATGTTTCGCGAAGAGTAAAAAGGTTTACATCACTCCTAAGATATCCGACATCTTGGTGCGAGGCGCTGAAAAACTTGATGTTTTCGACACTCCGTTGCTGTTTTGTAGAAACACTACATTTACCTTCTCGCAGCGTATCATAAAACGTCTGGCTGACATTGTCTTCTCGTTGCTCGGTTTGATAGTATTATCACCAATCATGATTCTCGTTTCACTGGCGATTTTCCTGTACGACAGAGGACCTGTTTTCTATCGTCAGACGAGATATACACAAGGTGGAAAGACCTTTAAAATCTTGAAGTTCAGGAGCATGATACCTAATGCCGAGAAGGATGGCGTGGCTAGATTGGCTGCTGAAAAAGACAATAGGATCACACCTGTTGGAAGGTTTATCAGAGCCACAAGGTTGGACGAGCTTCCGCAATTTATCAACATATTGAAAGGCGACATGAGCTTTGTCGGACCTCGTCCAGAACGCCCAGAAATTGCTGACGAATACACAAAAGAAGTGCCTGAATTCGCCTTCCGTCTTCGTGTGAAAGCTGGACTGACGGGCTATGCTCAAATCTACGGAAAATACAACACAACATCATACGACAAGTTGAAACTCGACATGATTTATGTCGAAAACTGCTCGATTTTACTGGACATGAAACTGTTACTTCTGACTTTGAAGGTTATATTCATGAAAGAAAGCACTGAAGGCTTGGAAGAAGGACAAATAACAGCTACGAATAAAAGATGACACCATTGGTTTCCATAATAATGCCTTGTTACAATGCTGAGCGTTACATAGCGCAAAGCATAGAATCAGTGTTGGCGCAGACATACCAAAACTGGGAGCTGCTCATCACTGACGACTGCTCAACGGATAACAGCGTTAAGGTTGCGACAAAGTATAGCTTGCAAGATGATAGGATAAACTTGCTAGTTCCTGATGAGCATCAAGGGATTGCGCGGACAAGAAACATGTCGATTTCAAGAGCTAGAGGCAGATTTGTGGCGTTTTTGGATAGCGATGATATTTGGTATCCGGAAAAGCTTGAGAAACAAATTAATTACATGCTTGAAAATGATGTGGCTTTTACTTATTCAAGTTATGAAGTTATTAGTTCTCAAGGAGATACAAAAAAACCGATAGTTAAAGATGCAGGTGTGATGAGTTATAACAGATATCTCAGAAACACAATAATCTGTTGCGGAACCGTTGTCGTTGACCGCGAAAAAATTGGACATTTTGCAACACCGATTATTAAAACCAGTGAAGATATGGCATTATGGCTCAGCATCATGAAGAGAGGCTTTGATGCATATCCGGTGCCAGGTCCGTTGCATAAATATAGAATCACACCAGGATCAGCATCAAGTAATAAATTCAAGGCAGCGTGCGATGTTTGGCGCGTTTATAGGAGAATTGAAAAGCTATCATTGCCAAAATCAATATTGATTTTTGTTTGTTATACATTTAATGCGATAAAAAAACATGTTTTCTGAATCAGATTTCGAGATTTACCGTCATACTTGGAGATATGCTCTGGCTCCTGATAAAGAGTCACAGCTCTCTGATTCTCAATGTAA
>JAFYNO010000045.1 GCA_017549705.1 Bacteroidales bacterium
GCCGCATTGTAAGCCTGCATGCCTTGAGTGAAGCAGATTCTGTAGTCTAAACCACCATGAATCACAAGGATTGGAGCTGTCCATTTGTCTACAAAGAGGTGAGGTGAGTTGGAATATGACCACTGCACCACAGGGTTGTCTTTATCCCAGTAAGGACCGCCGAGATCCCAGTTTACAAACCACATCTCTTCGGTCTCAAGATATTGAGCGTCAAGGTTAAACATGCCGTCGTGAGCAATGAGTGCTTTGAAACGACCGTCATGATGACCAGCGAGCCAATAGACTGAGAAACCGCCGAAACTGGCACCCACAGCACCTAATCTGTCTTCATCAACAAATGGCTCTTTTGCAAGAGCGTCGATGGCCGAGAGATAGTCTCTCATGCACTGTCCGCCGTAGTCACCGCTGATTTCCTCATTCCATTCCTGACCGAAACCAGGCAAACCACGTCTGTTTGGAGCAACCACGATGTAGCCATTGGCCGCCATCTGCTGGAAGTTCCAACGATATGACCAGAACTGGCTCACTGTGCTTTGCGGACCGCCTTCACAATAGAGAAGGGTAGGATATTTCTTGTTTTTGTCGAAATGTGGCGGATAGATAACCCAAGTCAACATCATTTTATCGTCGGTTGTCTTGATCCATCTCTCTTCGACTTCCGCTGTTGTTAACTGCTTGAAAATGTTGTCGTTAACGTGTGTGATTGGCTCAAAAATGCCACTCTTTGGGTCGATGCAATAAAGCTCTGTCGGGTGGCTCATCGACTGCTGACCGCCAATGAGTTTATCACCGGCGACTGCTAACGATACGAAGTTGTGCTTGCCTGTGGTGATTTTACGAATGCTGCCGCTGTTGAGGCTCAACTCGTAGATCTGGTCAGTTGCGTGGATGTCGCTGATGAAATAAATCTTTGTGGCGTCATCCGACCAAGTCAAAGTTGTTGAGTTCTGGTCGAATCCAATGCTGTAGTCGGTTTTCTCGCCAGTAGCGAGGTTCATGACGTAAAGTCGTTGTTTATCAGCTTCATAGCCGTCACGTTCCATGCTTTCCCAAGCCATCATGTTGCCTTTTGGAGCAACGGAGATGTTGAGATCGTAACCCATCATTCCCTCTGTGAGGTTTGCTGTCTGTCCAGAAGCGATGTCGTATCTGTAAATATCAGTGTTTGTTGATGTTGCGTAGTCTTTACCTTCTTTTTTACGGCAGCAGTAAAGGATTGCACTGTTATCCTCTGTGAATGCTACCTGTTCCATGCCACCCCAAGGTCTTACTGGTGATTCCCAAGGTTCGCCTTGCAGAATGTCTTTTCCGCCGGTAACAGATTTTTTACCAAGCTGTGCGACAAACAGATGGCTGTAGGTGTCAACCCATTGATCCCAATGGCGATACATCAAGTCGTTGTTGATTCTTCCTGATGATTCCTGGAGGTCAGGGTAGATGTCAGCAACTGTTTCTTTCATCTTGACTTCAGCTGAATACACAATCTGACTGCCGTCAGGGCTATATTTAAATCCTGTGATTCCATCAGGAATATTAGTGATTTGCTTGCGATGCTTACCGTTTACGTCCATCTCCCAAAGTTGCATATCGCCGGAAGCGGTCGTCATAAACGCAATCTTGCCTGATGGAGTGAAAACTGGGCTGTATTCGCTGAACCTGCTGTTAGTCAAGCATTTAACATTTTTGCCATCGGCATCCATAACGTAGAGCCTCGAAAAACTCTTGTTTTGGTCGACATAATAGTCACTGACGTTATAAACCACTTTTTGACCGTCAGGGGAGACCGAGAACTCACCGATTCGCCCCATGCTCCAAAGCACTTCCGGAGTCTGAATGTCGGATGTAAGTTTTATCTTTTCGCGTACCGGAGCTTTAGGCTTCGAAATGTCACTGCACGACTGTAACATCAACAGTATCAATGCAATAGGAAACAGTAATCTTTTCATATTAGTGTTGAATTTAATTTTCGAATTAGTTTTGCAAATGTACGAGATTATTTTTAACTTTGCAAAAATTTTTACTATGAAACGCACATTATTAATATTGTCATTATTCGCATCGATAATCGCATCAGCACAGCAACGTCTCGTATATCAGTCATACATGCTCGGCTCGGATAGTGGAGATACTACATTTCGTGAGGTGTTACGCTATAAAACGCAACTGAAAATCCATGATATTCAAGAGTTTGAAGGAACTCTGATACAAGGTCTGTCAAAGGATTTTACTTACGTTGATTATAGCACCGATTCAGCGTATTTTCAGATGAATTATGATGACGGAGAATCATATTTTTACTCTTATCCATTGAAAACCAATGATGTAGAGTTTGAAGAAAAAGGCGAGGAGAAGATATTAGGATATAATTGCAAGAAATATAAAACTTCGATTAACTCCAATACGATTGAGGTCTGGATGACGGAAAGCCTTGGTTTTGATGCATCTCCGGTCACTTCGCGCGGTTATCTGAAGGGCGTGATGGTGCGTCAGGCGATAAATGGCAACCGAATTATGGATTTGAAGTCGATTAAGAAAGATAAGAAGGATAAGATGGATAAGAAGGATAAGAGGGGAATAATTCCAGAGGGTTTGGGAATTAGGAAAACGGGGAAGGAGTTGAATCAGATAAATAAGGATAAGTTGATTGTTCGTACAAAGATTTTTGATGACGAGCAGATTCATTTTGCAAAGATTGATAAATTTAGAGGCGAGATTCCGTTCGACACGGTGCTGCATTATTCGTGGGGAACCATCATTTTGAAGCGTGTCAACCTGCCGGTTTTACCGGATCATTATCAGCTTTTTGTCGAGCTTCACCAGCGCTCAAATGGCGATGCTTACGACCGCACAGGCTCTGTTTTTGTCATCCCGACAGATAGACAATTATCTTTAAGTAATGCTTTAATTGATAGTATTGAAGTTATTCCTTATCAATTAGATAAGAATGGTAAAAAATATCAAGGAATACGTCTTGAAGACGACTATATGCCGGTCGTTGAGCTTGTGAGATTCTTCACTCCGTTTGGTGTGAATCATTTCAACGACAGAGTGAATATTGATGGCTTGGAATGGGAGAATGAGGCTTACTATAAGATGGAAGTTTCTGAGCTTTCCGATCGTCTTTCAGGCGATGTTTTGATAGGCGCTTTTATCGGCAATTATGATGGTGGTGGACATAAAGTTTCGCTCGATTTGGTGGCTTATCCTCAGGATTACGACGGTGATGTCTCGAAAAACAATCGATGGAGCTTGCCGCTTTTCAACACTTGCAATGTGATGGAGATGTCGGGGCAGAACTATGGCCGCCTTTTCCAGACCGACAGTCTGACTGTGGAGTTTGATATCCCTGAAGGTGTTGAGAATCTTAAACTTAGATATATAACTACCGGTCACGGTGGCTGGGGTGGAGGCGACGAGTTCAATCCGAAGGAAAATACCATCATTATCGATGGCGAAAAGGTCTTTAAATACACTCCATGGCGTTGTGATTGTGCGACTTATCGCGAGTTGAACCCTGTTTCGGGCAATTTCTGGAACGGCGTCTCATCGTCAGATTTGTCGCGCTCAGGATGGTGTCCGGGAACCGCCACCAACCCTGTGTATTTCGACCTAAGTGATTTAAAACCAGGACATCACACCATCACAGTAGCCATTCCTCAGGGTGCTGACGAAGGTGGCAGTTTCTCTCACTGGATGGTTAGCGGTATTTTGATTGGCAATCAATAAACTCCTATTTCGTCAACGAAAATCCAAGCCGGATAGCCGTAGCCGCTGTGTCCTTCGGGACATTCAAACGGCTCAACTACGATGTTAACATATTGAGCCATAATAGGTTCGAAATGTATGTTGATAGAGTAGATGTTGGAGTTGAAGTCAGCGGGCAGTATGTTGAAATACTGGCGAAACACCTCCATGAACCGCAAACCGTCGTCAGAAACGAGCACTTTAACTGATTTCGCGTTGAAAATCCAGTCTTTCATGTTGATGTTGCAGTTGAATCTAACCTCACTGATTTCTGTGGGTTCCAGAAGATTTATGGTGGCATCGAGGTCTTTTCCGAACCATCCGAGCCAGCGGCCGCTGCGGTAGTTGGAGCCGCCTTTCAAGCCGTCGATAAGCATATCTGCGCCATCATAAGCATAATTTCTATGTGGCTGATCTTTCAAAATGATAGGTTTCATTGATGATTTGCTGAAATCGAAATCAGTTTTGAAAGTCTTGCCTTTGCTGCCGTCAGGGTAGATGACATAACACTCAAAATGGCAGTTTTTAGCGACCTTTAATGGCTCAATATATTTTTTAAATTCTTGATTGTCAAACGAATACATCATGTCGCCGTCGATGAGTTTTGATAAGGTGATATTGATGACGCCTTCTTTTACGTTTGGCGTTATTTTGACGTCAATATCAAAGATATGAGGCGCATATCTCCATTTGTAAAGATTATAAAGCTTTGTCATACGATACTCGCGTTTCACGAAGTCGTCGTAGTTTTTCTGATCAGGGTTGCACCATTGTACTTCAGCAAGGGCTCCAATGCGAGGTAACATCCTGTATAACACCACGTTAAACTCACTTGTGTATTCCGTCCAGATGTTAGCTTGAGGGCCTAAGATGTATTTTTCTTCGTCTTTCGTCAGCCCTTCCGGGATAGGATCGAGGGAATAGACCTTTTTCACAGAGTTGAAACCTCCACCTGAAGTCGGCTCGTTGTCGGTGTCAAGTGATTGATAATAATCGAAATAGAGATAATCGTTAGGTGTCATGATGACGTTGTGGTGCATCTTTGCTGCCTTATAGCCACCAGAGCTGCCTCTCCAGCTCATCACAGTGGCATTAGGAGCCAGCTCACCATCCAGCATCTCATCCCATCCGATGATGTGACGTCCATGATTTTCAATGAATTGCTCCATTCTCGACATCACATAGCTTTGCAGATAATCCTCTGCAGAATGTTTGTCATCGCCTTTAATTCCTAGTTGTTTGATCTTGGCCTGACATTTTGGGCATTCTTTCCAGCGGTCGCGTGGAACCTCATCTCCACCTATATGAATATATTCGCTAGGGAAGATGTCCATCACCTCAAGTAACACATCCTCAAGGAATTGCATCGCTTTTTCGTTGCCTGCGCAGATCACATCTTCCGACACACCCCATTGTTTCCACACCTCGTAAGGACCTCCTGTGCAACCCAATTCAGGATATGAGGCTAATGCGGCAAGCATATGACCGGGAAGGTCTATCTCAGGAATTATGGTGATATGGCGGTCGGCAGCATATTTTACAAGGTCTTTCAGCTCTTCCTGGGTGTAA
>JAFYNO010000002.1 GCA_017549705.1 Bacteroidales bacterium
ATTCGCTCGCGTCGACTCGAACACCATCGACAAACTCATTGAAAAAGAGGATGTTAAGAAAGAATCGAAGCTCGACGACAAGCAGAAGGAAGAAGTGAAGAAAGCGTTTGAGGACATCATCGACAAGACGCATTTCAACGTGGAGTTCAGCACTCTGGACGAGACTGAGGCACCTGTGGAGATTATCCAAAACGAGTGGATGCGCCGTTACAAGGAGATGAATCAGATGGGCGGAATGCCAATGTGGGGCGACATGCCTGACAACTACACCCTGATGCTCAACACCAACAACGCCGCCATCGCAACGCTATTGGACAAGCCGGAAGATGAGCGCAAGGCTGTCATCAACCAGCTGTACGACTTAGCGAGATTGTCGAAGAACTTGTTGAAAGGCAAAGAGTTAAGTGAGTTTATAAATAGGAATTTCAATACAATTAAATAGCATTTAAACCTAATCAAAATGAAAAAGAAAGGAATTATCACAATCATCATTATCGTAGTAGTCGTTTTGGCTATCTACGCATGGATTAAAGGTGCATACAACGGCATGGTTCAGCGCCAGGAAAGCGTTGAGGCTCAATGGGCTCAGGTTGAAAACGTGTATCAGCGTCGTGCCGACCTCATTCCTAACCTTGTGGCAACAGTGAAAGGCTATGCAGCACACGAAGAAGGCACTTTGACAGCTGTCATTGAGGCACGTGCAAAGGCAACAAGCATCACTGTCGATCCATCAGAGCTTGACCCTGAAGACATTGCAAAATTCCAGGCAGCACAAGACCAACTGTCAGGCGCACTGTCAAGATTGCTTGTCAGCGTGGAGCAATATCCTGATTTGAAGGCTAATGAGAACTTCCTCGCACTGCAGTCACAGCTGGAAGGCACCGAAAACCGTATCACGGTTGAACGCCAGAAGTTTAACGACAGCGCAAGAAACTACAACCAGTACATCAGGATGTTCCCTCGCAACATCATCGCCAATATGTTCGACTTCGAGAAAGTGGGATATTTCAAGGCTGCTGCAGGTTCAGAGGTTGCTCCTAAAGTTGAATTCTAATGAGAAAAATCATTTGCCTAACAGTGGCATTATTAATAGGTGTGGTAGGTTTTGCCCAGAAGATTCCGGCAAGACCTAACCCGCCTCGTTTGGTCAATGATTTCGCTAACATCTTGACCGACAAGCAGGAGCGTGCGTTGGAGCATAAGCTCGTAGCTTATAATGACAGCACTTCGACACAGATTTGCGTGGTCACTGTCAAGAGTTTAAACGGCACCACATCTGACGACTTCGCCTATCAGATTGGCGAGAAGTGGGGTGTCGGAACTAAAAACAACAACGGCGTGGTAATCCTTGTCAAGCCTAAGACTGCCGACGAGCTGGGCGATGTCTCGATACAGGTCGGCTACGGCATGGAGCCTTACATCACAGATGCTATAAACTACGGCATCCGCACCAAGGAGATGATACCTGCTTTCAAGGAAGGCGATTATTACAAAGGCATCGACAACGCTGTTGACGCCATCATCGGGTTTGCATCGGGCGCTTACAAAAGCGACAGATACAGTAGAAAAAGCGATGACGGCGACGAGGTTTTGGGCATGATTGTCGGCTTATGTTTCATTGCCTTCATGCTTGTCTTAATCGCTGCGTCAGGCAAAGGCAGAAATGGCAAAGGCGGCTCAGGCAATGGCGACTCCAACTTCTGGAAGACGTTATTCTGGCTCAGTCTGCTCTCAGGTCGTGGTGGCGGCCGAGGCGGTGGCAGCTCTTGGGGAGGCGGTAGCTCCTGGGGCGGCGGTGGCGGCTTCGGAGGCTTCGGCGGCGGTCACTTCGGTGGCGGCGGCGGAAGCTCAAAGTGGTAGTATCAACTAGAACTTCCAGTTGATACCACCCATAAATGTAGTTCCCGGCATAGGGTAACCAGCTATTATCTCATACTCCTGATTCAAGAGATTCTCACCCCTCACCCACAGACTCAACCCTTCTGTGACGGCAAAACTCACTGAGGCATTAAGCAGGCAGAAGTTTTCTTTCTGCTCGTTGTCACCCACTTCTTTATACAAGCCGTTGATATACTGCAAATTAGTATTTGCCATCCATCTGTTATAACGGAAGTCAACGCCGACACATCCTTTGTACTCTGGAGCAGCAAGGACTTTATATCTCATATGCAGAATCGAGTGGTTTGTGCTGACAGCCCAGTGGTTGTTGATATGCCATGTAGCATCCATCTCCACTCCGCAGTTCTCGATTTCACCGGTATTCACGTTACGCATCTTGCCATCGACAGGGATAGTCTGGATCATGTTATCACCTTTAATATAATAGAGGTTGACGCCGTAAACAAATGCGCCCGGACGATGTCTCCATGACAGTTCATAGTTCCACAGACGCTCAGGTTTCAAGTCCTCATTTGATGGTGGATAGAGATAAAGCTCACGCATTGTCGGGTTACGGAATCCCTTGCTAGCCATGAGTTTGACCTCGCCGGTGGTTATCGGGCGCACCACGACACCAGCCTGCGGCACCCATTCAGAACCTGTAACACTATGATGATCATAGCGAATGCCAGCGTCGACGGTCATCCAAGTCATCAAATCCTGACGGAAGTCGATATAGCCAGCGATCTCATCACGAGCCGATTCACCACTTTGTTTGTTAGGCGTATCAAGGACTTCATCAGTCGCTTTCGTTGTGTAATATGCTTTACCGTAAATATGTTGATAATCAACGCCAACGGTGATACGGTTGCCTTTAAAGAATCTTGCGCTCTGATATATTGAGACGCCAGTCAGAGCATCTTCTGAGCGGAAGTAACGCATCGTTGGAGCCTCTGGATTGTCAGTGCCATCGTCGATTTTATGTCTTCCAAAGTTAGAATAAACACTGACGGCGCCGCTTGTCTTCTCGTAATGATTCTCGACAGCGGCAGAGACGACGCCACGTGTAATCCATTGGTCAGCGCCATAAAGCGGTTTGAATGTCGAGCCAGGATTCGAAGCGTTGAAATGAATGAGGTTAGCGTCAACGTATGCTTTCCAATTGTCAGCAAAATCATAGCCAAGCTTCACATATCCGCCATATTGCTCGAAGCCCATACGCGGACGATGGTTGTCGGAACGGTTATATTGAGCCGACACAGTGCTGTTGAACTTACCTTTCTTTATCTGATTTGCTATCTCCGACTGGAATGTGCCATAGCTTCCGCCACCGACGTTGAGATTAGTCTGCACGCCGTCTTCATGCATCGAACGTGTCACGATATTGATGACGCCGCCCATGGCATTGCTTCCGTAAAGCATTGACGCAGGGCCTCTTACCACGTCGACATGGTCGACCATCATAGTCTGATAGCTATCGCTGATAGGATGACCGTAAATACCTTGATATTGAGGATGACCATCGATCAACACCAGCAACTGGCCTGAGCCACCGCTGATACCTCTCATGTTGATACCACCGGCGGCGCCTGTCGACACGCCATAACCCATCATCGAACGACTTGTCACAAACACGCCCGGCACATACTGCATCACTGTCGGCAGCACATTCGTCTGATTCTGTTCGGTGAGCTCTTCCCTATCAATAACGGTTACTGTCAGTGGTAAATGTCTGATATCCACCACATCACGAGTTCCTGTAACCACAACTTCTTTCAGCACTACGCTGTCATTTTGGGCAAACATAGCTATGCTCGCCACCATAATAATCAAAGATAGTAATAACTTTTTCATATAGATTTTCTTAAAAAAACGGCGCAAAAATAATAAAATTATTAATTTTGCACTGAAATAATTTCAGATGGAAACAGTAATATCAATTAAGAACGGCAGCGTCTTTCAACATGAACGCTTGATTATCAAAGATGTAAATCTCGACATCAACGAAGGGGAGTTTGTTTATTTAATCGGCAGAAGCGGCTCAGGAAAATCATCATTACTAAAGACGTTATATGCCGATCTGCCAGCAAAAGACGGCAGTTTCAACATCGCGGGCTACGATTTATGTAATCTGAAAAGGAAAGACATCCCGATGCTGAGACGCAAAATCGGAATAGTGTTTCAGGATTTCCAACTTTTATATGATAGAAGCGTCGAGAAGAACCTCTCTTTTGTGTTGAAGGCGACGGGCTGGGAAGACGACAACGCCATCAGCAAGCGCATCGACGAGGTGCTGCAACTCGTTGGACTTCAAGGCAAAAGGAAGTCGATGCCACACCAACTTTCAGGCGGCGAGCAGCAGAGTGTGGCGATAGCGAGGGCGCTTCTCAACAGTCCGAGTGTCATTTTGGCAGACGAGCCCACTGGCAACCTCGACCCTGAGACCACCAACGACGTCATGAAGCTTCTCATGAAGATTCGCGACAACGGCACCACCATCTTGATGGCGACACATAACTACAATCTGATTTTGAAATACCCTTCACGCGTGATCAGCTGCGCTGACGGCACGATACGCGAGTCATCCAAGTAACTCGACGAGTTTGTCGGTAGCACGCGAAGGGTTGTAAAACGCGTCCATCATACTCTTTCTGATCTCAACCTGCTCCTCGACGAATGGCTTCGTCATGAGGTCGGCAACGACGGTCTTCATCTCGTCGGCAGTGTTTGCTACGATACATAAGTCGTTGATATCCAAGCCTTCCACCATCTTATCATTCACCACGCAATAACGTCCGTTGAACAGAGCGTTCAGCAGTTTCAGCTTCAAGCCTGTCGCCTGCGCTGTGACAAGAATATTGATATGTGCATTACGGATAAGGTTCTGCAGAACATCATCTTCGGGGTTCTCGATGAGCTCCACATTACGTTCATTTTCAATGAGTTTCACCAGATGATGCGGTGGGTTCATGCCAGCGATCTTCAGCTTGATGCCAGTGCCTTTAAACACCTCGTTGATCAGAAATTCCGCGGCGTTGTAATTCTCTGAGACATCGAGACTTCCGTGATAAAGCACATAGTCGCCCTGCCCTTCCAGCACGTTGACTTTGTCGAATCCAGCGTAGGCCGGAATCAGATAAACGTTATTATAAAACTCTTTGAAATACTCGTAATCTTTGTTGGAGATGGCAAGGATTCCGGTTGCTTTCGACAATATCGACTCAAATTTGCGAAGCTTTCTGGATTCAATCTTCAGGAACAGCTTTTTACGCAGGTTTTTCTCGGTCTCCGCCAGATATTGGTAATAGTCGTGTTCGACGTTATGGGTGCGTACAAAGATCTTTCGACCTTGCATCCTCGGGTCGAGCAAGACGCTGCACGAATGAAGACCTTCGAGAATTATCGGGTAGTCGTCTCTCAGCAGATCTTGGATCAAATCCTCTGATGTTCTTGAAGTTACGATGAACGGTTTCTTGGAGAAGAAGTTCACGAACGACATATCGCGTTTGTAATAATATGTCGATTCGCACAGCGCTTCGAGCCGCTCGCTTCGCTCGCGGCCTCCGTACTCAAAACAATGGAAATGGACTTTTACACCACGCTCCACCAACGCCTTCAGTTTGAAAAACACGTCGATGACGCCGCCGTAGTTCACGGGGCATGGAATGTCAAAGCTTACGATATGTATTTGATTATCAGACGTATTTTTCATATATCTTCAACAAGACGCCCTCTTCGTTCTCCCAACAGAGGTCTTGCGCTGCAAAGATAAGATTATTTTTCCATTCCGACAAACTCTTTTCGTCGTTGAGAGCATTTTTAATCGTCTCAGCGATGGTTTTCGGCTCGTGATTCTCGATGAAAGTGCCTATGTTATAATGAGTTATGACACGTTCAATCTCGGTAAGATGCGACGCGATGATAGGCACACCAGCCTGGATGTAATCGAAAAGTTTATTCGGCAGACTGAAACGATAATTGAGGTTCGTGTCTTTGTCGAGTGTAAAGCCGAGTTCCGCCAGCTGCGTTATTGCCATCATTTTCTGATAAGGCATGCGCGGGAAAAACTTCACTCGGTCGTCCCAATTATTTGCAGCCACCTTCTCTTTCAGGATTGGTAGCACATCTCCCCCACCGATTATAACAAGTTGACAATCATCAAGATATTCCATCGCATCTACCAGCTCTTCGGAGCCGCGGTGGATGTTGATTCCGGAGCCTTGGAGCACCAATATATGCTTGTTGGCTTCGAGTCCGACTTCTTCGCGAGTGGCAGGTGCAGGTAACATTTTTCGCATCGGGATATTGCGGATGACATGCACCTTGAGGCCATATTTCTCATTGAAAAGGTTAGCTATTGATGGACAAACAGTTATCATCTCGGGCAGTTTCGGCACGACGTATTCCTCGATGCGTTTCCACACACGCTGCACACGCGGACGGCTCACCAATTCAGGCACTTCGGTGAAATATTCGTGGCTGTCATAAATCAGCTTAATGCCTTTCAGTTTCGAGATCCAGAAGTTCGGCAAAAGAGTGTCTAAATCGTTGGACAGCAAGCATTGGCAGCGATGGAACAGCAGGAAGATAAACAAGCGGATGTTAAACTCAGCATAGAATAGCGGCCCTTTCTCAAACAACAGTTTCATGCGGTGCGATTTGTAAGGTCGCTCGTCCATCGGGGGCGATTTACGTTGCCGACGGCCAACGAGAAGCACCTCAAACCCCGCCTTTTGCAGGGTCAGGCACGACTTGTTGACACGCTGGTCGGTCACTAAGTCATTGATTACCGATACGATAACACGTTTCAATGCACTTGATTTTTTGAGCTATAAAATTACAGATTTTCTGTTGAGGTTTGACAAAATTTCTCTATTTTTGAAAAAAATTTCAGGAATGGAGAAAAATTTTTCATTGCGCGAGCTCAACACATTTGGTTTTGACATCAGGGCAAAATATTTTCAGGAATTGAAATCAATGGATGATATCCATGAATTGATTGAAAATCCTGAATTTAGACAAACACATCACCTGATTTTGAGCGGCGGCAGCAACATCCTTTTCTCCTCTGAGTTTTTTGACGGTTTTGTGGTTTATCCGAATCTAAGAGGCATTGAAACCCTTGAAGAGACTGATGAAACCGTGAAGATTCGCTGCTATTGCGGCGAGGTCTGGAAAGATTTCGTCGATTATACTATTTCAAAAGGTCTTTATGGTTTGGAGAACCTGGCCGACATTCCCGGCAAGGTCGGTGCGGCGCCGGTTCAGAACATTGGGGCGTACGGCGCCGAGGTAAAAGATGCGATTTATCAGGTTCACACGATTGATTTAATGACAGGAAACATCCGCATTTTCAATAATGATGAATGCGAATTTTCGTATCGAAATTCGATTTTTAAAAAATATAAATCCATAATAATTTTCGCCGTCGATTTCATTTTGAAAAAACGTGGTAATTTGAAATTGGATTACGGTAATATTCGTAATTATTTGGCAAACAAAAACATCACCAACCCTACATTGCAAGATGTCGCGGCGACAGTTAAGGCGATTCGTGCCGAGAAATTACCTGAAGTAGGTGTTGTCGGAAGCGTCGGCAGTTTCTTCCAGAATGCGATAGTTTCTGTTGACAAATATCATGAAATCAAGATGTTGTATCCTGATATGCCGTCTTATCCGGTTGACACTGCGAAGACGTCATTTCGACCGGAGCGAAGCGCAGTGGAGAAATCTACTGCGTTAATCAAGATCCCTTCAGGTTGGCTCATTGACCGTGCCGGTTGGAAAGGCTATCGTGAAAACCACGTCGGCGTTTGGGACAAGCAGGCTCTGGTTTTGGTTCATTATGGCGGTGGCAAACCACAAGAAATCCTGGATCTTATGAAAAAAATCCAGGATTCAGTTTACAACAAATTCGGAATTGAGATTAAGCCGGAAGTGAATATTATATAATCAATCCTCCAACAAGTTCATTCACATCCTCTACCCCATGCTTCTCGCAATATTCTACGATTCCTTTTGCGACCTTTGCGGAGATTGCTGGGTCGATGAAGTTGGCTGTGCCGATTTGGATGGCAGAAGCACCTGCAAGCAGAAATTCTATTGCATCGGTGGCTGATGAGATGCCGCCGAGACCGATTACAGGAATCTTCACGGCTTTCGACACTTGCCAAACCATGCGCAGAGCCACTGGCTTCACGCAAGCGCCTGATAACCCGCCAGTCACCATCGAAAGAATTGGTTTTCTTGTCTCGGCGTCGATAGCCATTCCAAGCAACGTATTAATTAAGGAGACTGAGTCGGCACCGGCTGCTTCAGCAGCGAGTGCTATCTCAGCAATGTTCGTCACATTTGGCGAGAGCTTGACAATCAGATGTTTGTGATAAACCTCACGCACTGCCTTCACCACCTGCTCGATGCCAGAGCATGTCACGCCGAACGCCATGCCGCCTTGTTTCACGTTAGGACATGAGACATTGAGCTCGATAGCAGGTATCTTTTCCAACGCATCGATCTTCGCGGCAGCAGTAACGTAATCGTCTATATTTGAGCCACTTACGTTGACAATGACATTAGTGTCAAAATCTTTGATTCTTGGATAGATTGTCTCGATGAAGTAATCAACGCCTTTGTTTTGAAGTCCGACGCAGTTAAGCATTCCCATCGGTGTCTCAGCCATTCTTGGGTAAGGATTTCCTTCACGGTGATGCAAGGTAGTGCCTTTTACGATTATGCCGCCGAGTTCCGAAAGGTCAACAAAATCAGCATATTCCTCGCCGTAGCCGAACGTTCCCGACGCAGTCATGACTGGGTTTTTGAGGGTCAAGCCCTTAAGTTTTATCTCTGTCTTTACCATAACAACCTCTCAATATTAAACACAGGACCTTCTTTACACACGCACAGATTACCTTCTTTTGTGTTTTCCACGCAGCACAGGCAGGCGCCTATACCGCACGCCATCTGGTTCTCGAGCGAAACCTCGCACCAGATGCCTTTCTCTCTTGCAACCTTTGCCACAGCTTTCATCATAGGCATTGGTCCACAAGCGTATATCTTATTGATTTTCATTGTCTTCCAGAGGCTATGATCCGTCACGAAGCCTTTCTCGCCCATCGAGCCGTCGTTTGTGGTGATGAAGACATCGCCTTCGTTGCGGAATCGGTCGAGCAGCATCAGGTCGTCTTGTGTGCGGCCTCCCAACAAGAAATTGATATTTTGCAGATAATTGCATTTCTTTGCGAAATACAACAACGGAGCAATTCCAATACCACCACCGACTAATAAGATGTTGTCATCCTTATCTGGCATGGTGAAACCGTTACCCAACGGCAGCACCACGTTCATCTTAGCGCCCACCGGCAAAGCGCAGAGGGCTTTGGTGCCTTCATGCTTCTCTTGGATGAGCAGGTCGATGGTATTATTCTGATAATCAACATCATGGATGGAGATTGGGCGACGCAGATAGGCTTTGTCGCAGCCATCGACGCGCACATTCACAAACTGACCGCCACGAATCTCAGGCAATGGCATATCAGAATGCAAACGTAACAACGCAGCGCGCTGAAATGTTTGCTTCTCGATAATTATGAAATCAATAATTTGTTTCATGCTATTTATTTACCTCTCGCAGATAACGCAGATATAGCAGATTTTTCTATCCTACCTCTGCGGGATTGCTCGCTTAAGCGAGCTGCAGATTTCGCAGAGAAATTTTGGGTGTGTTTTTGCGTTATCCGCGTAATCTGCGAGAGCTTATTTTATACCTTTTTCGGTTTCTTTGTTGATTTTGTCGCTGGAGCAGCGGCGGCTTTCACGTTTTCTTTTGCTGCTGCCTTAGGTGCTGCTTTCTTTGCAGGAGCTTTCTTCACTGCTTTTTTCTCAGCTGGTGCTTCCTCAGCCTTCTCTTCTTCTTTCTTCTCAACGGTGAAATCGAGGATACCTTTGTCGTTAAGGAGCTGATACCACTGGAACACCTTCTTCATATCTGATTGATACACAGCGTCTTCATCGTAATCAGGGAGCACAACGAGGAACTTCTCACGAAGCTCGACCGGTGATGCCTTCTTAGGATCGAAATCGAGTTTATCGCCCATTTTCTCATGAATGCTCATAAAAACTTCCTTCAGAGGTTTGTCCTCACCTGTCGTGAAGATACTGATCTCCTCGAGAGAGCTGATTTTATCGTTTGCGAAAGCAGGGATGCGCTTTCCATCTAACAATGATTCAACGATGAGTTTTCCATTGCCGTTTGTTGTGACGAGGAAAAGACCTGGTTTGCCAGAAATGGCTACAACTTTACTTAAATCCATAATTAATTTTTAATTCTTAAATTTTATAAACTTTACAATAATTTTCTAATTAAATGACTGCATGTCTGTCAGGCGTTTGTAGACGCCGCCGAGTTCTATGAGTTCTTCGTGTTTGCCGCGTTCCACTATCTGACCTTTCACCATCACGATGATCTCATCGGCATTCTGAATCGTTGATAATCTGTGTGCTATGACGATTGACGTTCTGTTTGTCATGACTTTCGCAAGTGCTTCTTGCACAAGGCGTTCCGATTCTGTGTCGAGTGATGACGTGGCCTCGTCGAGGATGAGGATCGGAGGGTTTTTCAGCACTGCGCGTGCTATGCTGATACGTTGGCGTTGTCCGCCTGAGAGGTTCATGCCGCGGTCGCCGATGATGGTGTCGTAGCCGTTCTCCATCTCCATGATGAAGTCGTGGGCGTTGGCGATCTTCGCAGCCTCGATGACAGCCTCACGTGTGGCGTGCTCCAGTCCGAACGCTATATTATTAAATACGGTGTCGTTGAAGAGTATGCTCTCTTGCGAGACGATGCCCATCAGTCCGCGCACGTCGCAGATCTTGAAGTCGCGCACGTCGATGCCGTCGATGGTGATCTTACCGGCACTCACATCATAGAAACGAGGCAGCAGGTCGACCATGGTCGATTTTCCGCCGCCGCTCTCGCCGACGAGCGCCACCATCTTGCCTTTCGGAATCGTTAAGTTTATATCTTTCAACACATTGACCTCATTGTAATGGAAGCTCACGTCATGATATTCGATAGCATCATTAAAGTCAGGAAGTGAGAGAGCGTCTTTTTTCTCGACTATAACCTCTTCTGCATCAAGCACTTCGAAGATACGGTCGGCTGATGCCATACCTTTCTGCAGGCTGTAGAAGCCTTGTGAGAACGACTTAGCCGGTGAGATTATCTGCGAGAACACCACGATGTAGGCGATGAAGTTCGCCGCGGTGATGCTAGGCTCCGTCTCCGGAGTGGCAGCGGCGTTCAAGATCAGAGTGGCGCCGAACCACACCACGATGGAGATGATTATCGACGACAGGAACTCGCTCATCGGGGAGCTGAGGTCGCGTTTGCGATTCACAAACTTGATGACGCGAGTGTATTTACTGTTCTGTTCATCAAATTTCTCATTTGAATAGCCGATGGCGTTGAACGCCTTGATGATTCGCAGTCCACCGATGGTTTCCTCAATGGTTGCTAGCATTCCAGCGAATCTATTCTGTCCTTCGAGGGAGTCTTTCTTCAGCGACTTACCTATCGCTCCGATGATGAGACCGCCTATTGGGAGGAGAAGCACCACGAACAAGGTCAAACGCCAGCTCACGCCAAGCATATATGCGAAATAAGCCATTATCGTCAGCGGCGACTTGATGAAGACATCGAGATAGCTGATAATTGAAACTTCGATTTCTTGTACGTCAGTGGTGATGCGCGCCATGATGTCACCTTTTTTATGATGACTATAGAACGACAGTGGCAGTATCATTATCTGTTTGTACAGATCGTTACGCAGATCTTGGATAGTGCCGGCACGGGCACCGACCATGAAATAAAGCGCAAAATAAGTCGTGATATTTCGCAGGAAGAAAGCAATGACAAGCAGTAAGCATATGAATATCAGTGCCGAAGCCTGGCCTTTCCATATGATGATATAGCTCACGTAATAATCAAGCATCGCGAGAAGCGTGTCGGTGTCGAGTGCAAACTCCGGCTTGATGGTGGTGAGGTTGTCAGGATTGAACAGCAGGTTCAAGAACGGCACTATCATCGAAAATGAGAACAGCGAGAAGATGATTGCCAGTATGTTAAACACGACGTTCATCAAGATGCTGAACCAGTACGGCTTGACGTAATGTAATATCCTGCGGAAATTTTTTCTTTTAGTCATTTTGTTCGTTTTAGTAGTTAAAACCGGTGTAGTTTTCCGGTGTGATGGCGTGCATCTCTTTCTTAACTGATTGGCTGACAGGCAGTTGGTCGATAAATGCGTCTATCGATTCACGTGTCACTTTCTCATTGGTGCGTGTCAGGCCTTTGAGAAGCTCGTAGGCGCCTTCCACCTGTTCGCGGCGGAGGATAGTCTGAATGGCCTCTGCGACAACAGCATAGTTATTCTGCAGATCTGCGCGGAGCTTGGTCTCGTTGAGTATAAGCTTATCCAGACCTTTTGACAATGAGCTCGTTGCGATCAGAGTATGAGCCAGCGGCACTCCAATGTTACGTGTCACTGTCGAGTCGGTGAGGTCGCGTTGCATGCGGCTGATCGGGAGTTTGCGACTGAGGTGTTCGAAGATGGCGTTAGCCATGCCGAGGTTACCTTCAGCATTCTCGAAATCGATAGGATTTACTTTATGAGGCATTGCTGAGGAGCCTACCTCGCCCGCTTTGATCTTCTGTTTGAAGTAATCCATCGAGATATATAGCCAGATGTCGCGTGACAGGTCGATAAGTATGGTGTTGATACGTTTGATGGCGTCGAAATATTCGGCCATCGTGTCGTAATGTTCAATCTGTGTTGTCGTTTCCTGACGTTTCAGTCCGAGTTTCTTGCTGAATTTAGCTGCGAACGTTTTCCAGTCGAACTGTGGATAAGCCACTTTATGAGCGTTCATATTGCCTGTAGCGCCGCCGAATTTATTCTCAAATGGCAGTCTCTTCAGCTCATTCAGTTGATTTTCGAGACGTTCGACGAACACATATATCTCTTTCCCGAGATGTGTCGGGCTAGCTGGCTGTCCGTGTGTGTGTGCCAGCATCGGTATGTCGCGCCATTCGGCGGCAAGTTCACGTAATCTGTTGACAATCTTTTCGATTGCCGGCACCATGAGTTCGCGGTTTGCCTCTTTCATGGTAAACGGCACCGCGCTGTTGTTGATATCCTGTGATGTCAGGCCGAAATGTATAAACTCTTTATACTGAGTCAGATTCATCTCGTCGAAACGGCGTTTCAGGAAATATTCAACGGCTTTGACGTCATGGTTTGTGGTCTTCTCGATATCTTTAATCTCTTGGGCGTCAGCGACTTTAAAGTTTTTGACTATATTTCTTAGTTTACGGAAATATTTTGGGTCAAAACTCTTTAGTTGAGGCAACGGCAGCTGGCAGAGAGCAATAAAATACTCCACCTCCACCATCACTCTGGCACGGATCAGTCCAAACTCTGAAAAATACTCGTCGAGCCGCTCGACCTTCTTGCGGTAACGGCCGTCGATGGGCGAAATAGCTGTTAATTCTGAGATATTCATTCTAAAAAGTAGTTGTCTTAAAAACTTGCAAATTTAGGAATTATTTTTGTATAAATAAAAATAAATTTACAAAATACGACAACAAACTTTTTAATTGAATTGCCCTCATCGTATTATACGATTTCTATTCGTAATAATATTCGATTTTACTCATATCAACACCTTGATCTTCTACAGCTTTCATCACACTGATAAAAGCCAGCCTATCGTATGGCAACTTCTTTGATAAAACCCAAACCTCTGATTTTCTTCTATTTGACAGAGCCACAATGTTATTTTCCTCGTCATGAGCCATTATCAAAAAACGTTTTCTCCACAATCCATGACGGATAATCAAATAGTTATTTCGCTGTTTTACGACGAATTTACCATGGTAACATCTCGTCATGCGGCGGTTGATCTCATCGAATGAGACATAAAGCAAATCAAATGCATTGTCTTGAGTAACAGACATATACATAAACACATCGACTTTCTTAAAAAGTCTTCTCTCGCGGGTGCGAGCTATCTCATACCATTTAGGCATGAGCAGATTATTGTTATAATCGGCTAACATAATTTAAATAATTTAAAGGAACAAATTTTTGTGAAAAATCGCGTTTTGGCGAATATTAACATGAAGAAATTTCTTCACTAACAATGTTGCAAAGATAATAATTTTTTTTGTAATTTCGCACCCTTGAAACACATTTTTTTGAAAGAATTTAATATTTAACATAAATCATTGATTATCATGAAGTACGATGTAATTGTAATAGGTAGTGGTCCTGGCGGTTATGTGGCTGCTATCAGAGCTTCGCAGCTCGGAAAGAAAGTTGGCGTTGTTGAAAAGGCTGAGATTGGTGGAACATGTCTCAACTGGGGTTGCATCCCGACTAAGGCTTTGTTGAAGAGCGCAGCTGTTTACACATATATGCAACACGCTGAGAATTACGGCATTAAGTTCGAGGGTGAGGTTCATCCTGACATGGAGGCCGTGGTGGCTCGCAGCCGTGGCGTCGCCGACGGCATGAGCAAAGGCGTACAATACCTCTTTAAGAAAAACAACGTCGAGTTGATTCCTGGTCTCGGCTCACTGACAGCCAACAAGACTGTGAAAGTTGTTGACGCTGAAGGCAATGCAACAGAATACGAAGCCGATCACATCATCCTGGCAACAGGCTCTCGCGTGCGTCAGCTGCCGGCGATGCCTATCGACGGCAAGAAAATCATCAGCTACCGTCAGGCTTTGGTGCTCGACAAGCTGCCAGAAAGCATGGTGGTTGTCGGATCAGGCGCAATAGGCTCGGAGTTCGCTTTCTTCTTCACCTCTATGGGTGTGAAAGTGACTTTGGTAGAGTTCCTGCCTAACGTCGTGCCAAACGAAGACGAAGAGGTGTCAAAACAGGTTGAGCGTTGCTTCAAGAAGCTGAAGATGACAGTGATGACTGAGGCTTCGGTGACAAAGGTCGACACGACAGGTGAGAAATGTATCTGCACCATCGACACCAAGAAAGGCGAGAAAGTGGTGGAGGCTGACATCGTGCTTTCAGCTGTCGGCGTCCAGACCAACCTCGAGGATCTCGGTCTTGAGAACCTCGGCATCGCCAGTGAGCGCGGCAAGATCACCGTTGACGAATACTATCGCACCAA